>NZ_JBFUEB010000043.1:0-46931 GCF_056404395.1 Rhizobacter sp. P2_D12
CCATTTCCATTTTCTGAGACATCAAGGAGATGCTATGAAATTTCGTCCGTTGCACGACCGCGTCGTCGTCGAGCGCGTTGAAGCTGAAACCAAGACCGCTTCCGGCATCGTGATCCCCGACGCCGCCACCGAGAAGCCCGAGCAAGGCATCGTGCTGGCGATCGGCCCGGGCAAGCGCAACGACAAGGGCGATTTCGTGGCCCTGAACGTCAAGGTCGGCGACCGCGTGCTGTTCGGCAAGTACAGCGGCCAGACCGTCAAGGTCGATGGCAAGGAACTGCTGGTCATGCGCGAGGAAGACCTCTTCGCCGTGATCGAAGCCTGACCCCCGTCCCACTCAAGCAATTCGGAGAATCAACATGGCAGCAAAAGACGTCGTCTTCGGCGGTGAAGCCCGCGCCCGCATGGTCGAGGGTGTGAACATCCTGGCCAACGCGGTCAAGGTCACCCTGGGCCCCAAGGGTCGCAACGTGGTCCTCGAGCGCTCGTTCGGCGCCCCCACCGTGACCAAGGACGGTGTGTCCGTGGCCAAGGAAATCGAGCTGAAGGACAAGCTCCAGAACATGGGCGCGCAGATGGTCAAGGAAGTCGCTTCCAAGACCAGCGACATCGCCGGTGACGGCACCACCACCGCCACCGTGCTGGCCCAGGCCATCATCCGCGAAGGCATGAAGTACGTGGCCGCCGGCATGAACCCGATGGACCTGAAGCGCGGCATCGACAAGGCCGTCACGGCCCTGGTCGAGCAGCTGAAGAAGGCCTCGAAGGCCACCACCACGTCGAAGGAAATCGCGCAAGTCGGCTCGATCTCGGCCAACAGCGACGAGACCATCGGCAAGATCATCGCCGACGCGATGGACAAGGTCGGCAAGGAAGGCGTCATCACCGTCGAAGACGGCAAGTCGCTCGAGAGCGAACTCGAAGTCGTCGAAGGCATGCAGTTCGACCGCGGCTACCTGTCGCCGTACTTCATCAACAACCCCGACAAGCAGTCGGCGTTGCTGGACAACCCGTTCATCCTGCTGTTCGACAAGAAGATCAGCAACATCCGCGACCTGCTGCCGGTGCTGGAGCAAGTGGCCAAGGCCGGCCGTCCGCTGCTGATCATCGCCGAAGAAGTCGAAGGCGAAGCGCTGGCGACCCTGGTGGTCAACACGATCCGCGGCATCCTGAAGGTCGTCGCCGTCAAGGCCCCGGGCTTCGGCGATCGCCGCAAGGCCATGCTGGAAGACATCGCCATCCTGACCGGCGGCAAGGTCATCGCCGAGGAAGTCGGCCTGACGCTGGAGAAGGTCACGCTGGCTGACCTGGGCCAGGCCAAGCGCGTCGAAGTGGGCAAGGAAAACACCACCATCATCGACGGCGCCGGTGCCGGTGCCGACATCGAGGCGCGCGTCAAGCAAGTGCGCGTGCAGATCGAGGAAGCCACCAGCGACTACGACCGCGAGAAGCTGCAAGAGCGCGTGGCCAAGCTGGCCGGCGGTGTTGCCGTGATCAAGGTCGGCGCGGCCACCGAAGTCGAGATGAAGGAAAAGAAGGCCCGCGTCGAAGATGCGCTGCACGCCACCCGTGCCGCCGTCGAAGAAGGCATCGTGGCCGGTGGCGGCGTCGCGCTGCTGCGCGCCAAGCAATCGGCCGGCGCCATCAAGGGCGACAACCCCGACCAGGAAGCCGGCATCAAGCTGGTGCTGCGCGCGATCGAAGCGCCGCTGCGCGAGATCGTCTACAACGCCGGCGGCGAAGCCAGCGTGGTCGTCAATGCCGTGCTGAACGGCAAGGGCAACTACGGCTTCAATGCAGCCAACGACACCTACGGCGACATGATCGAGATGGGCATCCTGGATCCGACCAAGGTGACCCGCACCGCGCTGCAGAACGCCGCGTCGGTGGCCTCGCTGATGCTGACGACCGAGGCGATGATCGCCGAAGCGCCGAAGGAAGACGCACCGGCCGGCGGCATGCCCGGCGGCGGGATGGGCGGCATGGGCGGCATGGGCATGGACATGTAAGTCCTGGCACCTCGCCAACCTCGAAAGGGCTGCTTCGGCAGCCCTTTTTCGTTTTCGCTGCGCGAGGCGGCTCCCTTCTTTCGCAGCAGAGAAAGGCAGAAAGGTGGTGGATAATGTTGAGAATCATTCTCATCATTACATCCCATGACCCGGCGCCAGCTCCAGATCGTTTCGCGCGTCGCCGCCAGCGTGCTCGGCGGCTGGTCCTTCACCTGGGGCTTCGTGGTGCTGGGCATTGCGCTGTTGCTGGCCGCCGGCATGCCGTACGCCGATGCGCAGACGCTGCTCTACCTGCTGGCCTTCCTGGTGTTCCTCGCCGCGTTCTGCTGGTCGTTCGCGGCGGCGAGCGCGACGCGCGTGTGGGCCGTGCTGCTCGGCGGCGGGGGCGCGATGACCACGCTCGGCTGGTGGCTGGCCCGCCTGCCCGCCGCCTGACCGGAGCCGCCCATGTTCCCCACCTTCCGCCTGTCGATGACCTGGCTGCACACCTGGTTCGGGCTGGTGCTCGGCTACGTGCTGATCGTCGTGTTCTTCTTCGGCTCGCTGTCGGTGTTCGACCGCGAGATCGACCGCTGGGCCATCCCCGAGACGCGCTTTGCGCCGCAGCCGATGCCGTCGTTCGACACGATGCTCGCGCCGATCTTCGGGCGGCTGGGGCCGCAGGCGGATGAACTGGCCGCCGCGCGCCAGCGCGTGCGCGGGCCGCTGCCCGACACGCTGGCACCGATGAACTGGGGCGCCTACACGACGCACCGCGACCCGGTGCTCGCGCTGTACACCGAGTACGCGGTGCCGAACAACCCGGACGACCCCGACGACCACGTGCACGGCCATGCGACGGTCGACCCGCGCACCGGCCGGCTGCTGCCCGATGACCGGCTGAAGATCGGCAGCGACTTCTTCTACCCGATGCACTACGGGCTGAACCTGACCTGGAAGGACCTGGGCTACTGGATCGTCGGCCTGGCGGCGCTGGTGATGCTGGCGGCACTGGTGTCGGGCGTCGTGATCCACCGGCGCATCTTTCGCGAGTTCTTCACCTTCCGGCCGCGCAAGCACGTGCAGCGCAGCACGCTCGACCTGCACAACCTGACCGGCGTGGTCGCGCTGCCGTTCCACTTCATGTTCGCGCTGACCGGGCTGACGGTGTTCGCCAGCATCTACCTGCCGGTGTCCGGGACGCTGCTGAAGCCGCAGGCGCAGGCTGCGGCCATGGCCGAGGCCAACGCCAAGGGCCTGCCGTTCAAGCCGGCCGGCGTGCAGGCGCCGCTCGCCTCGGTCGACGCGATGGTGGTCGAGGCGAAGCGGCGCTGGGCCGCGCGCGGCATGCCCGGCGAGGTCGGCTACCTGTTCGTCAACCACGTCGGCGACCGCAACAGCTACGTCACGCTGTACCGCGCCGGCAGTGACCGCGTGACGCTGGTCGGCCAGCCCATCCACTTCGAGGGCACCACCGGCCGCGTGCTGCTCGAAGAACCCGCCCCCAGCAGCGTGGCCGGCATCAACGACTTCCTCACCGGCCTGCACCTGCAGCATTTCGAACACTGGCTGTTGCGCTGGTTCTACGTCTTCGGCGGGCTGTCGGGCTGCGTCTGCATCGCCACCGGCTTCGTCTTCTTCGTCGAGAAGCGCAAGCGCCAGCATGCCAAGGCGGGCGTCGGCGGGGCGCGCTGGGCGGACGCGGTGGCGGTCGCGACGGTCACCGGCATGCTGGTCGCCACGCTGTCGATGCTGGTTGCCAACCGGCTGCTGCCGGCCGAGCTGGCGCAGCGCGCCGACTGGGAGAAGGCCGCCTTCTGGGCCGCCTGGCTGCTCGCGGCAGCGCACGCGCTGTGGCGCAGCGCGCCGGTGCGCGAGGCTCGGCTGTCGCCGGCATGGGCCGAGCAATGCACGGCCGTGGCGGTGCTCGCCTTCGCCGCGGTGGCGCTGAACTGGGTCACGACCGGTGATCACCTGATCAAGACGCTCAGCGCGCACTACTGGCCGGTGGCGGGCTTCGACCTCGCACTGCTGGTCGCGGGAACCGTCGCCGCGGTCACCGCCGTCGCGCTGCGCCGCCGCGCAGGCTCGACCGTCGCAGGCACCTCGGCAACGGACGCAGCGGAGATCGCGAATGCATGAAGGCCTGCTGCTGACGCTGGCGTTGTCGTGCAGCCTGGGCGGCATCGCCTGGCTGGCGCTGGCGATGGAGGTGCACTGGCAACAGGTGCGCGGCACCGCCGCCGGCCCGGCCCGGCGCACCGCGATCGGCTTGCGGCTGCTGGGTGGCGCGGCGCTGGCCGTGTCGTTCGGCGCCTGCCTGCTCGCCGACCACGCGACGATGGCGGTGCTGGTGTGGGTGATGTCGCTGGCCGCGTCCGCGCTGCTGGTGGCGCTGGCTTTGGCCTGGCAGCCCCGCTGGCTCGCCTGGTTCACACCGGGGGCGAAAAGGCAATCCCATTGACGCGTGGGTGCCTGGGGTGCGCGGCGTCGAGAATGCGTTCCCGCCGTCAAGGCTTCCACGGGAGGAGTTCGATGAAGACGATGAATCTGCTGCGCGTTGCCGCGGGYGGCCTGGTGTCGCTGCTGACCACGTCGGCGCTGGCCGCGGGCTGGACGCTGACCGACCTGGGCCCCGTGGGAGGCGCTTCCAGCGTCGCGGACGCCATCAACAACGCGGGCCAGGTCGTCGGCTACGCCGAGGCGGCCGACGGTTCGCCGCGCGCCGTGATCTGGACGGCCGGCGTTCCGACCGTGCTGAGCGCGGGGCTCGGCCGGGCCCTCGCCGTCAATGCCGGCGGCGTGGCCGCAGGCAGCGTCTTGAGTGCCGACGGAAGCCGCACCGACACCGCGCTGCTGTCGCCGTCCGGCGTGGTCGACGTCGGCACGCTGGGCGGCAGCTTCGCGATCGTCGCGGCGATCAACGACGGCGGCCAGTTCGCCGGCTACTCCCGGCGGGCGGACGGCAAGGACCACGCCTTCCTGGCCACGGCCTCGGGCATGGTCGACCTGGGCACGTACGGCGGCGACTACAGCCAGGCCTACGCCATCAACCAGGCGGGATTGGTGGTCGGGTCGGCCTACGACGCCGCGGGCAAGTCGCGCTGCTTCCTGTCCACCGGCGTCGGCCTGGTCGACCCGGGCACGCTGGGCGGCAGCTTCTGCAACGCATTCGCGGTCAACGATGCCGGACAGGTCACCGGCAGCAGCGCCACCAGCGCCGGCATCGGCCACGCGTTCCTGATCGGCCCGCAAGGCATGGTCGATCTCGGCACGCTGGGCGGCAGCAGCAGCCTCGGCAAGGCGATCAACCGGCATGGCCACGTCGTCGGCTCCGCGCGGACGGCGAGCAACCAGACGCACGCCTTCCTGCATGACGGCACGACGATGGTGGACCTGGGCACGCTGGGCGGCACCACGAGCATCGCGACGGCCATCAATGCGCTCGGCCAGGTGGTGGGCAACTCGACGCTGGCCAGCGGCGTGAAGCAACCCTTCTTCCATGCCAACGGCGTGATGGTCAACCTGAACACCGTGGTTCCGGGCCTGTCGAACATCAACGCCGACAAGGTGCTCCTGAACGACGCCGGCCAGGTCGCCGGCACCGGCACGATCGGCGGGCAGCAGCATGCGTTCGTGCTGACACCGATCCCTTGATCCAGGCTCCGGCCACGTGTGGCGTGCGGCCGAACACCGCCCGCGGCGCCATCGACGGCTGACGCCGCCGCCGGGACGCCTCAGCCGAACAACCCAGCCGCCACGTAGGCCGCGATGATGCGGTCGAAGGTCCCCACGTCCTCGCGCCCGCGCGCGATCAACTGGGCGCCTTCGATGGCCGCGAAGACGGCCAGCGCCTGCGACTCCAAGGCCTGGAGGCTTTCCTGCGGTCGCCGCCGGCCCAGCATGTCGGCCAGCCAGCGCGTGTTCACCGACGTGAAACGGTCGACCTCCACGCGCACCGCGGCCGGCAGGTCGTCGTACTCGGCCGTCATGATCCCGCACAGGCACATCCGGTTGTCGTTCTCCAGCGCCTTGCGAAACGCCGCCGTATAGCCCGCGACGAGCTGTGCGTGGTCCTGCGTCGATGCACGCAACTCGTCCAGGAACGTCGCGGCCTCGTCCGCGTACTGGCGAGCCAGGGCCGCCGCCAGGTCGCCCTTGGTCGGGAAGTGGTAGTGCACGCTCGCGCTCTTGATGCCGACCTCCTTCGCCAGTTCGCGAAAACTCAAGGCGTTGTAGCCATGGGCCTGGACCGCGGAACGGGCCGCTTGCAAGAGGATGTCGCGCGTCTCGGTGCTCATCACGGCAATGTAACACACTACCTATCGATAGATCAGATTGACGAATTCAACCGCCTCATCTACAGTGCATCACTTACCTATCGGTCGATAGGTAAATCATCAACCAGACTCCATCCATGAAGATCCATGACCGCCCCGGTTTCCCCAACCCCTCCCGCATCCGCATCGTGCTGGCCGAGAAGGGACTCGACTCGCAGGTCGAGTTCGTCCCGGTCGACCTGATCGCCGCCGAGCACAAGCAGCCGGCCTTCCTGGCCAAGAACCCGTCGGGCGTGCTGCCCGTGCTCGAGCTGGACGACGGCACGCTGATCTCGGAGTGCACCGCCATCACCGAGTACCTCGACAACCTGGACGGCCGGCCGACGCTGACCGGCCGCACCCCGCGCGAGAAGGCGCTGATCCACATGATGCAGCGGCGCGCCGAGGCGCAGGTCCTCGATCCCGTGGGCCTGTATTTCCACCATGCGACGCCCGGGCTGGGCACCGCCCTGCAGGCCTACAAGAGCCCCGACTGGCCCGGCCGCGCCGAGATGGGCCGGCGCGAAGGCGCGAAGGCCGTGGCCGGCATGCGCTACTTCAACGGCGTGCTGGCGGACCAGGCCTTCGTCGCCGGCGACAGCTTCTCGATGGCCGACATCACGCTGCTCGCCGGCCTGATGTTCGCGGACGCCGCCGGGCTCGGTGTGCCCTCCGAGCACCAGGCGCTGAGGCAGTGGCGCGAGCGCGTGTCGGCACTGCCGAGCGTGAAGAACCGCAGCGGCCAGGACTTCCTGCCCATCGACCTGAAGCGCCTGGGCTTCTGATCCGCCGGCGGCCGCCGAGGGTGCTCAGGGAACCTGCAGCTCCTCGCGCGTGCGGCCGCTCGCGAGTTGCTCCTTGAACCACTGCGGCGGCTTGCCCATCCCGCCCCAGGTCTGGGCCGGGTTGGCGGGATTCGCGTACTTCGCCGCCGACGGCTTTGCCGTCTTGGCCGGCAGGTACGGCTTCAACGCCTCGATCCCCTCGGCAATGGCGAAGCCGCCCATCTGCAGCTTCTTGGCATAGCCGTCGGCCAGCACTTTCAGTTCCTCGGTGCGCTTCTCGGCCAGCGCGGCCTCGGTTTTCTCCAGCAGAGCGCGCAACTCGGCATAGGACAGGCCTTTCAGTTCGTTCATGTCGGCGATCTTGGACGGGGTTGGATCAAGCGCCCTAGTCTATGCGCCGGCTAGATCTGCACGCGCGTTCCCAGCTCGACCACGCAGTTGTGCGGCAGCTTGAAGAAGTCGGCCACGCTGCCGGCATTGCGCGACATCGCGGCAAACAATGCCTCGCGCCAATGCGCCATGCCGGCGCCCCGGGTCGGCACGACGATCTCGCGGCTCAGGAAATACGAGGTCGCGCCGGGCTCGATCGACAGCCCCTGCAGCGCGCAATGGGCCAGCGCCTTCGGGATGTCGGGCTCGTCCATGAAGCCGTAGCTCACCTGGACGCGCCAGAAGCCCTCGACCAGCGGCATCAGCTCGATGCGCTCGGCGTCGGCCACGCGCGGCACCTCCTCGAAGCGCACCGTCAGGATCACGTTCTGCTCGTGCAACACCTGGTAGTGCTTCAGGTTGTGCATCAGCGCCTGCGGCACGGTGTCGGGGTTGGCCACCGCGTAGACGGCGGTGCGCRGCGTGCGGTGCGCGCCGCTGTCGCGGGCGAGCGCGCCGATGAACGGCAGCAGTTCGGGGTCGTCGCTGCGGATGTGCTCGATCAGCAGCTCGCGACCGCGCTTCCACGTGGCCATGACCGCGAAGATCGCCGCGCCCATCACCAGCGGGAACCAGCCGCCCTGCAGGATCTTCAGCGAGCACGAGACCACCAGCACTGCGTCCACCACCAGGAAGGCCGCGGTGGCGGCCAGCGCGACCGCCAGCGAGTAGCGCCAGACGTAGCGCACGACGAAGAAGGTCAGCAGCGTCGTGATGAACATCGTCACCGTGACGGCGATGCCATAGGCCGAGGCCAGCGCCGACGAACTGCCGAAGCCGATCGTGGCCAGCAGCACCGCCACCATCACGATCCAGTTGACGGTGGGCACGTAGATCTGGCCCGCTTCCTTCTCGGACGTGTTCAGCACGCGCATGCGCGGCAACAGCCCGAGCTGGATCGCCTGCTTGGTCATCGAGTAGGCACCCGAGATCACCGCCTGCGATGCGATCACCGACGCCGCGGTGGCCAGCAGCACCGCCGGGATCAGCCAGGCCTGCGGGAACAGGCGGTAGAACGGACTCTCCAGCGCAGACGCATCGCGCATCAGCAGCGCGCCCTGGCCCATGTAGTTGAGCGCCAGCGCCGGCAGCACCAGGCCGGTCCACGCGAGGCGGATCGGGCGCGCGCCGAAGTGGCCCATGTCGGCGTACAAGGCCTCGGCCCCGGTGAGTGCGAGCACGATCGACCCCATGACGAGGAACAGGTGCCAGCCGCGCTGGTGCAGGAAGGCGACGGCCTCCAGCGGGTTCAGCGCCGCCAGGATGGCCGGCTGCTGCACGATCTGCACGACCCCGACGAGTGCCAGCACCGCGAACCACACGGTGATGACCGGCCCGAACAGCTTGCCGACCGCCTCGGTGCCGAACCGCTGGGCCATGAACAGGCCGACGATGATGGCCACCGAGATCGGCAGCACGTAGGGCTTCAGCGTCGGCGTGATCGCCTCCAGCCCTTCGACCGCGCCGAGCACCGAGATCGCCGGCGTGATCACGCTGTCGCCGTAGAACAGCGCGGCCCCGAGCACGCCGGTCAGCAGCAGCAGCGTGCGCCGGCCGGGTGTGCCGCCGGCCGCGAGGGCGGTCAGCGCCATGATGCCGCCCTCGCCCCGGTTGTCGGCGCGCAGGATCAGGATCACGTACTTCAGCGTCACCACCACCATCAGCGCCCAGAAGATCACCGACACCGCGCCGATCACGTCCGGCGCGTCCAGCGGCACGCCGTTGGCCGGATGGAACACCTCCTTCATCGTGTACAGCGGGCTGGTGCCGATGTCGCCGTAGACGACACCCAGCGCACCGAGCGTCAGCAGGCCCAGGCCCTGGCGGGTTTCGTTGTCTTTCACTGGGATCCCGAGGCGCGTGTCGACGCAGGGTTATAGCGGATCCCGTGCCTCAGGACCGGGTCGCGTCGAGCGCGAGGTTCAGCCGCAGCACGTTGACGCGCGGTTCGCCGAGGAAGCCGAGCCAGCGCCCCTGCGTGTTCTGCTCGATCAGGTCCTGCACCTGCCTGGCCGACAGGCCGCGCACCCGCGCGATGCGCGCCGCCTGGAACTGCACGCCCGCGACGCTGAGCTCGGGATCGAGCCCGCTGCCCGATGCGGTGACCAGGTCGACCGGCACCGGCGCGCTGTTGCCGGGATCGGCGGCGCGCAGCGCCTCGATGCGGCCCTTGACCGCATCGGCCAGCGCCGGGTTCAGCGGGCCCTGGTTGGAGCCGCCGGAGGCCGCCGCGTTGTTCGGCATCGGGCCGGTCGCCGACGGGCGGCCCCAGAAGTACTTGGTGTCGCTGAAGTTCTGGCCGATCAGCGCCGAGCCGACCGGCTTGCCGTCGCGCGTGACCAGGCTGCCGGCGGCCTCTTCGGGGAAGGCCACGCGGCCGATGCCGGTCACGACGAGCGGGTAGGCAGCGCCGGTCAGCGCGGTCAGCACCGCGAACACGACAAGGGCCGGACGGACGATGGAGGTCATGGTGTCGATTCCTTGATGAGGTTCACACGAGGTGCAGCACGGTCAGCAGCAGGTCGATCAGCTTGATGCCGATGAACGGCACGACCAGGCCGCCGACGCCGTAGATGAAGACATTGCGGCGCAGCAGCGCGGCGGCGCCGATCGCGCGGTACTTGACACCCTTGAGCGCCAGCGGGATCAGGAACACGATCACGATCGCGTTGAAGATCACCGCCGACAGGATGGCCGACGACGGGCTGGTCAGGCGCATCACGTCCAGTGCGGCGAGCTGCGGATAGGTGCTCGCGAAGGCGGCCGGGATGATGGCGAAGTACTTGGCCACGTCGTTGGCGATCGAGAAGGTCGTCAGCGAGCCGCGCGTCATCAGCAGCTGCTTGCCGGTCTCGACGATCTCCAGCAGCTTGGTCGGGTTGCTGTCCAGGTCGACCATGTTGCCGGCCTCCTTGGCGGCCTGCGTGCCGGTGTTCATCGCCACCGCGACGTCGGCCTGCGCCAGCGCCGGGGCGTCGTTGGTGCCGTCGCCGGTCATCGCGACCAGCCGGCCGTCGGCCTGGTGGTCGCGGATCATCTTCAGCTTCGCCTCGGGCGTCGCCTCGGCCAGGAAGTCGTCGACGCCGGCCTCGGCCGCGATGGCCGCGGCGGTGAGCCGGTTGTCGCCGGTGATCATCACCGTCTTGATGCCCATGCGGCGCAGCTCGGCGAAGCGCTCCTTGATGCCGCCCTTGACGATGTCCTTCAGCTCGACGACGCCGAGCACGCGGGCGCCGTCGGACACCACCAGCGGCGTGCTGCCCTTGCGGGCGACGTCGTCGGTGGCGGCCTGCACGTCGGCCGGGAAGCTGCCGCCGAGCGCCTCGACATGCTTGCGGATCGCCTCGCCGGCGCCCTTGCGCAGCTGGCGCAGCGTGCCGTCGCCGTTGTCGATGTCGACGCCGCTCATGYGCGTCTGCGCCGTGAACGCGACGAACTGCACCTTGTGGCTCGTCAGGTCGCGCTCGCGCAGGTTGAACTTCTGCTTGGCCAGCACGGTGATGCTGCGGCCTTCCGGCGTCTCGTCGGCCATCGACGCGAACTGCGCCACGTCGGCCAGCACCTGTTCGGTGATGCCCTTGGCCGGCACGAAGGCCGACGCCTGGCGGTTGCCGAGCGTGATGGTGCCGGTCTTGTCGAGCAGCAGCACGTCGACGTCGCCGGCCGCCTCGACCGCGCGGCCCGAGGTGGCGATCACGTTGGCGCCCATCATGCGGCTCATGCCGGCCACGCCGATGGCCGACAGCAGCGCCCCGATGGTGGTCGGGATCAGGCACACCAGCAGCGCGATCAGCGTCGTGATGGTGACCGGCGTGCCGAGCTTGGCGGCCTCGACGCTGAACATCGAGAACGGCAGCAGCGTCACGGTGACGACCAGGAACACGATGGTCAGCGCGACCAGCAGGATGGTCAGCGCGATCTCGTTCGGCGTCTTCTGGCGCTTGGCGCCTTCGACCATCGCGATCATGCGGTCGAGGAACGATTCGCCGGGGTTGACGCCGATGCGCACCACCAGCCAGTCGGACAGCACGCGCGTGCCGCCGGTGACCGAGGCGAAGTCGCCGCCGGATTCGCGGATCACCGGGGCCGACTCGCCCGTGATGGCGCTCTCGTCGACCGAGGCCACGCCTTCGATCACCTCGCCGTCGAGCGGGATCACGTCGCCGGCTTCGACCAGCACGACCGCGCCCTTGCGCAGTTCTTCAGCCCCCATCGGGTGCCAGGAGGAGCCGTGGCGCGGCTGCTCCAGCTTCTTGGCGATGACCTTGCGCTTCATGCCGCGCAGCGACGAGGCCTGGGCCTTGCTGCGGCCTTCGGCCAGCGCCTCGGCAAAGTTGGCGAACAGCACGGTGAACCACAGCCACAGCGCCACGGCGAGGATGAAGCCCTGCGGGGCCTCGCCCTGGCCGCCGAGCGCCTGCACCCACAGCAGCGTCGTGATGATGCTGCCGACGTAGACGACGAACATCACCGGGTTGCGCCACTGCACCCGCGGATCGAGCTTGCCGAAGGCGGCGGCGATGGCCGGCCTGACCAGCGCCGGGTCGAACAATGAAAAGGATTTGACGGTTGTCATGAGGGTGTCCTGTCGTGGCTCACTTCGGGGCCCACAACATGAGGTGCTCGACCACCGGCCCCAGGGCCAGCGCCGGCACGTAATTGAGCAGGCCGACCAGCAGCACGCTGCCGATCAGCAGCGAGACGAACAGCGGCCCGTGCGTGGGCAGCGTGCCGGCGGTGACGGCCAGGCGCTTCTTCGCGGCCAGCGAACCGGCGATCGCCAGCACCGGCACGATCACGCCGAAACGGCCGAACCACATCGCGATGGCAAGCCAGGTGTTGTAGAACGGCGTGTTGGCCGACAGGCCCGCGAACGCGCTGCCGTTGTTGTTGGCGGCCGACGTGAAGGCGTACAGGATCTCGGAGAAGCCGTGCGCGCCCGGGTTGGCGATGCCGGCCTTGCCGGCATCGGCCAGCACGGCGATGGCAGCACCGGCCAGCACCAGGATCGGCGTGACGAGGATGGCGATCGACGTCATCTTCATCTCGTAGGTCTCGATCTTCTTGCCCAGGTATTCCGGCGTGCGGCCGATCATCAGCCCGGCGATGAACACCGCCAGGATCGCGAAGACCAGCATGCTGTACAGCCCGGTGCCGACGCCGCCGAACACCACCTCGCCCAGCTGCATCAGCACCAGCGGCACCATGCCGCCCAGCGGCGTGAACGAGTCGTGCATCGCGTTCACGGCGCCGCACGAGGCGGCGGTGGTGATGGCGGCGAACAGGCCGGTGGCGGCGATGCCGAAGCGCGCCTCCTTGCCTTCCATGTTGCCGCCCGGCTGCGTGGCGCTGGCGACCTGGTCGACGCCCATCGAGGCCAGCAGCGGGTTGCCCTGCTGCTCCTGCGCCGTCACGACGATCACCGAGACGACGAAGATCGCCGTCATCGCGGCCAGCACCGCCCAGCCCTGGCGCATGTCGCCCACCATGCGGCCGAACATGAACACCAGCGCGGCCGGGATCAGGAAGATCGACAGCATCTGCAGGAAGTTGGCCAGCGGCGTCGGGTTCTCGTACGGGTGCGCCGAGTTGGCGTTGAAGAAGCCGCCGCCGTTGGTGCCGAGCATCTTGATCGCCTCCTGCGAGGCGACCGGGCCCATGGCCAGCGTCTGCTTGTCGGTCTTCAGGTCTTCCATCACCGGGTTGCCCTTGGCATCCTTCAGCGGCTGGCCGTCCGGGCCGTTCTTCGGCTGCTGGTAGTTCGTGGTCTCCAGCGTGCTCACGTCCTTGTAGGCGTCGAAGTTCTGGATCACGCCCTGGCCGACCAGGAAGATCGCGAACACCAGCGACAGCGGCAGCAGCACGTAGGCCGTGACGCGGGTGACGTCGACCCAGAAGTTGCCGATCGACGCCGACGACCGCGCGACGAAGCCGCGCACCAGCGCGATCACGACGACGATGCCGGTGGCCGCCGAGAAGAAGTTCTGCACCGTCAGCGCCAGCATCTGGGTCAGGTAGCTCATCGTCGCTTCACCGGCGTAGCCCTGCCAGTTGGTGTTGGTGACGAAGCTGATGGCTGTGTTGAACGACGAGTCGGCGCTGACGGCAGCCATCCCCTGCGGGTTGAGCGGCAGCACGCCTTGCAGGCGCTGCAGCGCATACACCGCCAGCACGCCCAGCAGGTTGAAGACGACCAGCGCGAGCGTGTACTGGCGCCAGCCCATGCCGGCCGACGCGTCGACGCCGGCCAGGCGGTACAGGCCGCGCTCGACGGTCTCGACCGGGCCGAGCCAGCGCGGGAAGCGCCCTTCGGCCACCGCGACCAGCCAGCGGCCCAGCGGCCAGGCCAGCAGCGCGAGGACGGTCAGGTAGACCGCCAGCTGGATCCATGCCTGGGTGTTCATCAGAATTCCTCCGCCCGCAGCAGCGCGTAGACGAGGTACACGAGCAGGCCGAGCGAGGCCATGCCTGCGAGCCCATACAGCCAGCTCATGGGCGTGCTCCCAACTTGTCGCAGCCGATGAGCATGCCGACGATGGCGATGAACATCAGGGCGACGGCTCCCAGAAACAGAAAGTCCATGGACTCCTCACGAAGGTGATTCGGATGTCCGGGAGCGTAGGGATCAGCGCATCAAATCGGTATATAGATTCGGGCGCGGACGCTCGGCGCGGGAGTCAGATCGCGTCCAGGCAGGCCGCCAGGCCCTCGACCATCAGGTCCACCTCCGCCGGCGTGACGGTGAGCGCCGGCATGAAGCGCAGCACGGAGGGTCGCGGCGCATTGAGCAGCAGCCCGGTGTGGCCGGCGGGTCCTTCCAGCACCAGCTGCTCGCGGGCATGGGCGACCACGGCGGCAGCCACCGGCCGGCCGAGGTCGAGAGCGCGCAGCAAGCCGACGCCGCGCATCTCGCCCAGGCCGTGGCGCGCGGACAGTTGCTGCAGCCGATCGCCCAGGTGCTCGCCGGTGGCGCGCACCCGCGCCAGGAAGCCGTCGGCCAGCACCGCCTGCAGGACCGACAGGCCGACCGCGCACATCAGCGGGTTGCCGTTGAAGGTGCCGCCCTGGTCGCCGTGCGCGAACACGCAGGCCGGCTGCCGGGCCAGCAGCGCACCGATCGGCACGCCGCCGCCCAGGCCCTTGGCCAGCGTCATGATGTCGGGCGCGACGCCGAAGTGCTGGTGGCCGAACAGGTGGCCCAGGCGGCCGATGCCGGTCTGCACCTCGTCGAAGATCAGCAGCAGCCCGTGCCGGTCGCACAGCTCGCGCAGGCCCTGCAGGAAGGCCGGCGTGGCGGCATGCACGCCGCTCTCGCCTTGCACCGGCTCGAGCAGGATGGCCACGGTGTCGCTGCCGACCAGCGCCTGCACCGAGGCCAGGTCGTTGAGCTGCGCCTTGGGAAAGCCGGCCACCTGCGGCGCGAACATGCGGTCCCAGCCCGGCTTGCCCGACGCGGACATCGTGGCCAGCGTGCGGCCGTGGAAGGCGTCGCGGAACGTGATGATCTCGTGGGCGCCCGCCTTGTGCAGCTGCCCCCACTTGCGCGCCAGCTTGATGGCCCCTTCGTTGGCCTCGGCGCCGCTGTTGGTGAAGAACACCTGGTCGAACTCGCCGTGCCGGCACAGCAGGTCGGCCAGCGCGAGCGCGGGCGCATTGTGGAAAGCCGGGCTCGGCGTGAGCAGCAGGGCGGACTGCCGCGCCAGCGCGTCGCGGATGCAGGCCGGCGCATGGCCCAGCGTGTTGACCGCCCAGCCCTGCACGAAGTCGAGGTAGCGCCGGCCGCGGTCGTCCCACAGCCAGCTGCCCTCGCCGCGCACGAACAGCAGCTCGGGCCGCGCCGTGATGTCCATCAGCGACGTGTTCATCGGCGACGTGTTCATGCCGGAAGCTCCAGCATCAGCGCCAGGTTCTGCACGGCAGCGCCCGACGCACCCTTGCCGAGGTTGTCGAAGACGGCGCTCAGCAGCACCTGGTCGTGGCTGTCGCTGCCGAACACCGCCAGCTGCAGGTCGTTGCTGCCATTCAGTGCCTGCGGGTCCAGCCCGGTCAGCGCGGCGCTGCGATCGGCATCCAGCACCTGCACATGGCGCTGCCCGCGGTAGCGTTCGGCCAGCAGGTCGCGCAGCGCCTGCGCCGGCATCGGCCGCTGCAGCATCGCGGCGTGCAGCGGGATGGCCAGCGCGATGCCCTGCCGGAAATTGCCGTACGACGGCACGAAGAACGGCCGGCCCTGCAAGCCCGCATGCCGCTGGATCTCCGGCACGTGCTTGTGCCGCAGCCCCAGGCCATAGGTCTGGAACGGCAAGGCCGCCGCGGCACCCGGGCCTTCATGGGCCTCGATGCCTTCGCGTCCGCGTCCGGAGTAGCCCGAGACGGCATGGATGCTCAGCGCTGCGTCGGCGCGCAGGCAGCCTGCATCGACCAGCGGGCGCAGCAGCGCGACGGCCCCGGTGGGGTAGCAGCCCGGGTTGCTGACGCGCCGTGCCTCGGCGATGTGCGCGGACTGCCGCGGCGACATCTCGGGAAAGCCGTAGGCCCAGTCCGCCTCGGTGCGGTGCGCCGACGACGCATCGATGACGCGCACGCGCGGATTGCGGATGCTGGCCACCGCCTGGCGCGCGGCCTCGTCGGGCAGGCACAGCACGGCCACGTCGCAGTCGTTGATGGCCGCGGCGCGCGCGGCCGTGTCCTTGCGCTGCGCCTCGGGCAGCGTGACGAGGGTGATGTCGCGCCGGCCGGCCAGTCGCGCCAGGATCTGCAGGCCGGTGGTGCCCTGGTCGCCGTCGATGAAAACGCTCGCGCTCATGGGAGTGCTCCTGTGGTGAGGCGCGAAGCTTGCGGCGCGGTTGAGGATTGGTAAAGTTGAATGTCATGAACCTATCGTTCATCAAAACTGAACGCTTATGCGACAACTCAATCTCGACCAGCTGCGCACGCTGGTGACGATCGCCGAGCTCGGCTCGTTCGCGGCCGCGGCGCGCAGCCTGCACCTGGCTGCGCCGACCGTCAGCCTGCACGTGGCCGAACTGGAGTCGCGCCTCGGGGCCGCGCTGCTGCTGCGGCAGCGCCAGCGCGTGGTGCCCACCGGCATCGGCCAGGGGCTGGTCGAGCGCGCCCGCCGCCTGCTCGCCGATGTCGATGCGGCGCTCGACGAAGTGGCGCACCAGGTCGAGGGCCGTGCCGGCCGCGTGCGGCTGGGGGCCTCCACCGGCGCGCTGGCCTGGCTGCTGCCGCAGGCGCTCGATGCGATGGGTCGCGACCATCCCGGCATCGACGTGCAGGTCGCGGTGCTCACGTCGCAGGAGGCCTTGTCGCGCGTGCAGGAAGGCACGCTCGACATCGGCCTCGTCGCGCTGCCGCAGGCCGCCGTCCGGGGCCTGCAGATCGTGCCGTGGCGCCGCGACCCGGTGATGGCCTTCCTGCCGCGGGCCTGGAAGGTGCCGCGCACGGTCACGCCGGCGTGGCTCGCGGCCCGCCCGTTGATCGCCAACGACGCCAGCACCCGCCTGCACCGCATGACGGCGGACTGGTTCGCCGCTGCCGGCGCACAGCCGCAGGCGCGCATCGAGCTGAACTTCAACGACGCGATCAAGAGCCTGGTGGCCGCCGGGTATGGCGCCGCGCTGCTGCCGCTCGAGGAAGGCGCGGCCGCGCTCGATGCACGCATCGTGACCTCGGTGCTCACGCCGCGCCTGTGGCGCCCGCTGGGGCTGGCGCACCGGGCCGGCAGGCCGGAACCCGCCACGCGGCACATGCTCGAGGCGCTGGCGGCGATCCGGCAGCGCTGAGCGCGGCGACGGGCTCGGTGCCTACGCCGCCGAAATCCGATCCAGCGTCAACTCACCCATGCGTGCGTGCCTCGGGTGGTTCTCCAGTCCTGTTTCGAGCAGGAGCGCGCCCAACAGAACCGCCCATCCGCGCGCCCTCGCCCACAGGGCATCGGAGGTGTCCGGGTAGGCGGCCTGGGCCATCTCGCGGCTCTTCGGGCTTGGCAACACCATCCAGATCGCCGCCAGGTCGGTCGCCTTGTCGCCTGACGTGAGGTCTCCCCAATCGACGATGCCGCTGATCGAGCCGTGGTCGACAAGCACGTTCCGCGCGTGCAGGTCGCCGTGCAGCCATGTCGACGTCCCGTCCCAGCGCGCCTCGAGCGCGCAGTTCCATGCGCGCCACACGGCCGGCGTCACGACCGATGTTCGCGATTCGAGCCGCCGCAGGCGCTCTTCGACCACGGCGGCACGCTGTGCCAGCGGCACGCCCCGCACCTGGCTTGCGGGCGCGTCGGCAGGCGCCGCGACATGCAGGGATCGCAGGAAATCGGCCAGTCGTCCGGCCTGGCCTTCATCGGGCGGCATGAGGTCGGCCGTGATGCCGGGAAGCCATGGCAGCACGCTCCAGTTCCAGGGGTAGCCTTCGCCGGGGTGCCCGATCCGCACCGGTGCGGGGATGGCAATGGGCAGCGCTGCCGCCAGCGCAGGAAGCCAGCGCTGCTCGCGTGCAATCAAGGCGGCGGCGGCGGCCCGCCGTGGCAGGCGCACGGTCCAGCGAGTGCCCAGGCGGAACATGGCGTTGTCCCAGCCCGCATCCAGTGGAGAGATCGGCAGTGCGGACAAGTCGGGATGCTGCGCCATGAGCAGGCGGCGAACCTGGCCGGCATCGACCTCGAACTCCGACGCAGGCGTGCCTGTTTGAACTTGGGTCATGGCAAGGTCTTCTGAGAGTGGAGCGCCACCGGACCTTCGCCCTAAGGCCAGCCGACACCGGGTGCCGGAGCCTTGATGCTGAGGACTTGACCCGTGCGGGGCTCGGCGAACATGCCGTCGGGACCGTTCCAGGCGGTCGCCATGATGAACAAGGTCTGCCTGTCCGCGCCGCCGAGTGCGCAGGCGAAGCAGCCGCGATCAATCTCGACCCTCTGCAGCACCTCACCGCCTTCCCGAACACGCACGCAACGCTTGTGGGGGACGTCCGCGTACCAGACGGCACCGTCCGCATCGAGACAGATGCCGTCCGGGACGCCGTCGCCAAGATCCGCCCACACCCGCCGCCCGGACAGGCTGCCATCCGCGCCGATGTCGAAGGCAGAGAGTCGATTCGCGTAGGACTCGGCGACGATCAGCGTCGCGTTGTCGGGCGTGACGAGCATGCCGTTCGGAAAGGCGAGGCCATCCGCCACCAGGCGAGCCGATCCATCGGGGCTGACCAGGGTGATGAATCCAGGAGCGAACGGCTCGCCGGCCATGAGATCGAAGCCGATGCCGTTGACGTAGGCGTTGCCCCGGCCGTCCACGACCAGTTCGTTTCCCGCTGGAAGCCGGGAGACCTTGCTCACGTCGCCATGGGTCACCAGCGTGCCATCCGCTTCCTTGCGCAGCAGAAGACCGTCCCGCGCCGAAACGAGGAGCAAACGCCCATCCGGCAGCCAGTCGACGCAGCACGGGAACGAGGGCGCCCGCAGCACGATTTCGCTGTTGCCATGCAGGTCGACCGCGATGACCTCGCGCGAGCCCCAGTCGGAGAACCACAGGCGGTCCTCGTGCCAGCGCGGCTGCTCGCCGAAGACGATGCCTGTCATCAGGACCTTGAGTTCAGCCACTGCAGACTCCTACTTGCCGTCGAAGGCGGCTTGCAGCGCCGCGATGTCGAGCCGGGTCATTTGCATCATCGCGGCCATCGCGCGCTGTGCCTTGGCGGCATCGGAGCTCTTGAGCATGTCCATCATGGCCCGTGGCACGATCTGCCACGAGAGACCGAACTTGTCCTTCAGCCAGCCGCACTGGCCGGTGGAACCGCCTTCGCTCAGGCGCGCCCACAGGCGGTCGACCTCGGCCTGGTCGGCACAGTCCACGCAGATCGAGATCGCCTCGGTGAACGGAAACTGCGGACCGGCGTTCAGGGCCAGGAACTCCTGCCCCTCGATGACGAAGCGCAGCGTCAGCACCTTGCCCTTGAGCGTGGGCACGGCGTCGCCGTAGTGCGTGACCTCGAGCACCTCGCCCTTCTTGAAGATGGAGAGGTAGTACTCGACGGCCGCGTCGGCGTTGAAGTTGAACCAGAGGCAGGGCGTCAGCTTTTGCATGGAAGTCTCCTTGGGGATGAAGGCTCAGGCGCGACGGCGCCGTGCAGCCGAGGTCGATGGACGGGAACGGGTGATGCTCTCTTGGGCCGGGCCCGGAAGCAACGACGCCACGTACTGGCGCAGGTGCGCGATGGCGCGGCGGGCCGCGGCGGCATCGTGCTGGGCCTTGGCAAGAATGAAGGCACCCTGGAGGGCGGCTTGCGCGAAGAGCGCGACATCCAGCGGCTCCCACTTCGCCTTCGGGGCATGCAAGCGCTTGGCCTCGGACAGGTCGGCTGCAACGGTCCGGGCGTGGAAGAGGATGGCGCGGTTGCAGGCATCGCGGATGTCGGGATGCGTGCTGTAGGTCTCTTGCACCATCGTGCCCAGCAGGCAGGTGAAGTCCGGCAGGTCACCCTGGATCAGCGACGCGCGGAAGTCGATGTAGGCCAGCACGCGTTCGCGTGGATCGGCCACGCTGCGGAACGGGGCACTTTCGAAGAGGTTGCCGGTGACGCCCGTCCAGTGCTCGGTGGCGGCGACGGCCAGATCGTCCTTGCCCTTGAAGTGGTGGAAGAAGCTGCCCTTGGTGACGCCGGCTTCGCGGCAGATGTCATCGACCGAACTGCCCGCGTACCCCTGAACCCGGATCACGCGCAAGGCCGCGTCGAGCAGCTTTCGCTTGGGGCCTTCGGTGAGTTCCATCATCTTGCGCTCCATACCGATTGGTCGGTACAAGACAATACCAACCAGTCGGTATGGTGTCAAGGCGAATTGCTGCAGCGGGGCATCCGCGATTCCGGCTGCGCACTGCGGCACAGACCAGAAAGGGGTTCTGGTGCCTCGGGTCGGAGTCGGAAGACCGCACAGATGCTTGCTTACAGCTGGTTTGGCGTAATTTCGGCGCACTCTCATACGTCTCTGTGAGAAATAAATCTCTCGTTCAGACCTTCCTCGCGGCGATTTTGAGTCATCGGTGCACACCGCGTGAAAGCCGGGCCCCAAGCCAGCTCCGTCCCGCCTATCGAGCATTGGCCGCGAGTGTCAGCCGTGCGGCGATTGCTGACGATCGGTCGGAATCGTCGAGCGCCCGCACGTTGCGACGGAGCAGACGTTGCGAGGTGCGGACGACAGGGCGGCGACCCGAAGAGGCACTTGACGCAGCTGAGGCTAGAGAAGCTCCTCGACCAAGCTCTGTGGAACGTCTGCTCTCACGAACTGCGAAGCGGAGCTGTCGACCCGTTGCCGTCGTTCGACGCCTCGTTTTCAAAGCCGCAAAGCTGCCAGCCGCCGCCAGATCCTCCTGATGGCAAGGTTAGGTCTCCCGCGGGTCAAGCGCCTTGAACGGGGCAAAGTGCCAGAGGATGAACGCTATGCCGAGACCGATGAGAGAGCCCAGGCCCCACATGACCTTCGCGGTGCGGAAAACAGGCGCCTGCGACTCTTGGGAGGCGACTGTTTCTCCGTCAAACTCAGCGGCGACGATCCAACGCCCACCCAAGAGGCCGACATCTTGCAGCCACACACGAAGTAGCGCGCCCTTACGCGGAATGGGCAACTCGCAGAGCTTTGGCGCCTCAATGCACTGCACCCGGACTTCACCAAAGGCAGGGGTTTGTAGAAAGAGGTAATCCACGCCCTTTAATCTTGATCGAGTAGCGAGGGCGGTCGTCTCTACTGCTTTGGAGAGTTGTAGGCGTGAGGGCAAGAGCAGCCAACTGGCGGCGAAAAAAATGGCTGCCGGTACTGCGATCCAACGGGCAATTGTGAAGCGAAGATCCGTCATGAAGTCTTACGTTTGGCTCAAGAGGCTGAGCGCGTGCGAGTCGCCCCGCAGACGGAATTTATCTGCCTTTCCGATTGCGCGGACGTCTGGTCGGTGGCGGCCAGTGTTGACACCTGCCGCCCGTCGCCCGGGCCCGAAAACGCCTGCTCCGCGACGCTGCTTGTTGCATCGTAGCCTCTCACAGCGTTACCCGGGAACAGGTGCTGCCGAAGGACGGCTTGTGGCCGGCCGTGCTCGTTCGTCCGTCGCGGCGCAAGCGGTCGTCCGTTGACGGCAACGGAGCCGGCGACCGGCGGCTCGTAAACGGGGCGGCGAGCATAAACTGACAGGTAACGATGCCGGGGACTGCATGTTTGAAATGTTCAGGTTCTACATGCCTACACGCTGGTCGAAACCGTTTTTCGGAACCAACGGTGCGGCGGCCAACGTATGGCTGATGTTTGTCCTCGCAATTGGCGCGATGCTGGGGTTGCTCGGCGTCGTGATCAGCGGGCATCGGTCCATCGGCGGCGTCGTCGCACTTGGCGGCGCGTTTGTGGTCTTCGTCGCGTTAGCCCGCGCCTCGCTACCTGCGGCGCGCCGGCTCTACGAGGTCGATCGCATCATTCGGAGACGCGATGAACAGACGGCTGCGAAGAACGTCTCGTGGATGAAGGCCGACGAGGAGAAATAGCGTCGTTGCGTGCACGTCGGTGTTGGGCATCCTTGGCGCCTGTTGGATATGTCTGAAGGTGGTCATCTACCGTAGTCCATGAGACCAGCACGCGCGGGGCGATGCCATTGCGATACCGGTGACTCTACGAACGATCATCATGCCGCCCTTACTCAGCAGCATCGCTTCGGATCAGCGGGGCCGCCCCCGACTGTTAGGGCAGTTGCTCCAAAGGAGACGGTCGCGAACGACTGTAGTTGGCCGTCTGCAGAGATTCGCAGCCGAAGCATTGCATGACGCCGACCGCTGCGAAGCCGTACTTCCTCTCCGGACTGATGGGTGCCGTTCGAATCGGAGGGGCCGGGTGGCTGCAGGCTCCAAGATTGGCATTGCAGGATGTCCGCTGCTCTTGTCGGCGCCCCCTCCCGAACCGGGCCCTTGGCGACGATTCACCGGGCCTCCAGGCAAAATCCAGCTCAGGGGCGAGCCTGACGTCAGGCCTGCCGGAAGCCCACCTTGAAGAATGGAGCAGCATCAATGGCACTGACGAAGAAAGGCGAATTCTGGTACGGGACGACGTCCGGCGACACCCAAGCAGAGCTGCGCAGCTACAGCGTTGCGAATCGCCATGAAGCCGTCCGGTTTGCTGCGTCCAAATGCGATTGCGGGTGCCGGGCCTTCGCGCTGCGGACCGATGAAGAAGCCGGCGTCGCAATCCGCACCTGCGCCGACTGCGGGCAAGAGCACCCGATGGGCGACAGCGCGGACTACATGGAAGAAGCCGCGCCAGAGACGCACGAGTGCGTGTGCGAGAACGAGGTGTTCGAGCTGATGTCCGGCGTCTCCGTGTACGAGGGCACACATGACGTGCGTTGGTACTACATCGCCTGCCGCTGCGTGGAATGCAATCTGGTCGGGGTTTTCGCAGACTGGAAGTGCGAAGCGGGTGATGCGGCGGCCTTCCTTGCCAGGGTCTGAGCGGCCGAACCCCGCAGAGATCAGGCTCGTAGCCTTGGGGTCACCCTATCCGAAAGCCGCCGTTCACGTCTGGCCGCTTCTGGCCGTTCAGGGCAGGCTACTAACGGCGGCTGCCAGCGCCCTCAACGCCTGAGTGGCCGGTCGCTCGCGTCTCTACACACCGGCGATAGCCGCCGCAGGTGCTTGGCCGAAGGCCCGACTGTAGGCACGGCTGAATGCCGCTGCACTGGCGTAGCCGCTCCAGGCCGCCACCGCTTTCACGCGCTCACCTTGCTGCAGCCGGCGGCGCGCGAGTGTGAGACGCCACGCCGTGTGAAAGGTGCCCGGAGTCATTCCCAACGTGCGGCGGAATGAAAGCATGAATTGGCTTCGTGACAGAGCACTGAGCTCGGCCAGCTCTTCTACCCGCCAAGCGCGCGCAGGCTGCCCAAGCAGCGCCCCGACCGCATGTCGTAGCCGTGGATCGGCCAGTCCCGCTAGGAGACCCGGCTGCGTGGCCCCACGCTCTATGGCTTGACGCAACACCATCAGCACCAGCAGTTCGCTCAACCTCGCGAGCGCTGCCGGTCCACCGCAGCGCGGCACCTGCACCTCAAGCTGCAGTTGCATCGCGAGCGCCCAGAGCGGCTCGGCCTGTTCTGTGTCCAGCGTTACCTCCGCCGGCAAGGACCGCAGGAGAGGGTTTGAGTCTCCGCCAAATTCGACCACCGCCGCCATCAGTAATCTGCCGGGCGAGCAGGGGCGCGATTTGGGCGCGCTGCAGAAGGTGATTCGACGCGCACCCGGAACATCGCCTTCCAGAAGGAACAGATGGGCGGCTTCGCGGAAGCGGCCATCGCCTGAAGCCGGACGAACCTCCAAAGGAAAGGCGGCGAGAAACGCACTCAGGCGGTCGACGCGGATAGGCAAAGTCATGACGTCGGACTTTCGATCACGGATTTCGGAATTTCTATTGCACAGAATCTGCCATGCTCAAACGATCCCGTCAAACACACTGAAAGGAACACCATGCTCCTGCCCCGCCAGACAGTTCCGCCCCTGGTTGTCCCCACGCTCTCGCACGGCTCTTTCGACCTGGCCCTGGAGACACCGGACCGCTTCACGCTGTTGTGCTTCTACCGCGGTTTGCACTGCCCGATCTGCACCGGATACCTGCGAGAGTTGGAGAGCAAGGTCGAGGCCTTTGCTGAGCGAGGCGTGGGCGTGCTGGCGCTCAGCACCGACGGAGAGGAGCGCGCCCGCCAAATGGCGCAGAAGATCGGCGCCAACCGTCTTCGCATGGGCTATGAGCTTCAGTTGGCAGCGGCTCGCGCTTGGGGGCTGTTCCTTTCCACCTCACGCGGCAAGACCTCGATCGGCATCGAGGAACCCGATCTGTTCTCGGAGCCCGCCGTGTTCCTGGTGCGCCCGGATCAAACGCTCTATTGGTTGTCCGTGCAGTCGATGCCCTTTGCGCGGCCGAACTTCGGCGAGTTGATCCAAGCCGTCGATTTCGTCATCAAGAACGACTATCCGGCACGTGGTGAATACGTCGGCGGCCTACCAGACTGAGCGCCCACCCTGCCGGCTACGGGTCAGCCAGGCGGAGCTCATCCCGCAAGCGCCAGACCCGCCTCGGCGACGACGTACCTGACGTAGCGATAGTCACGGATGAACTTGATCCGGCCGTCGGCCCACTCAAGCCACATCATGTAGCTCGGCCGTTCATCGGCTCTGTCGTCGAAGACCGCAATCACCTCGCTTCCATCCAGCCAGGCGGGCGCCAGCCAAACCTCCGGACTCTGGGCATAGATGGTGAAGAACATGCCGACTTCCGATCGACCCACGCGCAGCGAATGGCTGGACTGGCTGAGCTTGACGTCGTCAGCCAACAGGGCCCTCAGGCCGTCCCAGTCCCGCCGGTTGAAGAGCGCGACGTAGCGGGATACCTCGTCTGACGGCGGGGACACGTCGGACTGTGGGGCGACCCGCGCATTGATTTCGCGCAGACGCGCACGCCCACGCGCAAGATGCGCCTTCACGGCATCCACCGAGAGATCGAGAAGCGCCGCGATCTCGGTGAGAGATTCGCCGAGCACGTCCTTCAAGACGACAGCGCTGCGTTGAAGAACCGCAAGTTCCGCGAAGCGTGCCACCGCAGTCTTGACGGCATCCGAGCGCATCAGCAGCTCCAGCGGATCCGATGGCTCCGCCGCTGCAATATCCTCTGCTAAGTTCAGTGGTTCCGCCATCCGAACCGCTCGTCCGCGAAGGAGATCAAGGGCGCGGTTGTGAGCGACCCTGAACAGCCAAGGCCGAAGTGGCGGCAACTCGTCCAGATCCTGCAGTGCCACCAGCGCGCGCAGAAGCGTGTCCTGCACCACATCCTCGCCTTCGATGACCGACCCCATCAGTCTGGCGCAATAGCGATGCAGCTCGGGCCGCACTTCGGCGGCGAGGGCGACCAACCGCGCCTGGCGGTCATGCCCAGAACGTGAGGATGCTGACGTCAAGCCGCGACCTCCTCCAGGATGGTCACCCCGGTGTCGCCCTGGAGCCCAAACGCCATCCCCTTGTCGAACTGTGGATCACTGAGCACAGTCAGGACCTTCTCACCGAAATCCCTCGGTGGCATCGGGGCACCGAATCGCTCGAGGAACTGCTCCTTGGGAATTCCCATCACCGTGGCGTAGGCGATCGCACCTGCGTCTCCCACACCAGTGCCTGCGACCATCTGCTGCGGAACGATCACCTGAAAGCGGATGCCAAGGTCATCCTGCGCAGAAACTCCGTTGGCGTACCTGGCCATGAGCCACAGCATGCGCTTCGCGCCAGCGTAGCCGCCGGAGAGCGGCGAGCCGTTCAGGGCTGCCCCGCTGGCCCCGACCAGAACACGACTGCCGCGCTTGAGCGGAAGTCTGAGCGCCGCCTGGATCCAATGGAACCCGGCCTTGACATCCGTCTCCCATGTTGCTGAGAAATCGCCCCAGGTCACCGCGTCCAGCCGCCCCATCGGTGGCCTCGCGCCCGCATTGAGCACCAGGACATCCGGTCGCATCTCGGCGAGCAACCGCTGGGCGGCCTCGGCATCTGTCACATCGGCGGAAACTGTCTCGACCCCCCACCTTGTTCGAACGGCCACGAGCGCGTCTGAGCCGCGCGCGACCACGGTCACCTTGGCGCCGCGCGACACCAGCGCCTCGACCAGCCCCAGGCCAAGCCCTCGGCTTCCCCCGGTGACAACCACCTTCATGCTGCTGAGATCCATTGGATGCTCCACGGTTGATATACCGCCAAGACGATCCAGGTGGGCAAAAGGAGTCAGAAAGCGACCGGAACTATGGCGCTCAGCGATGGCCCGGGCCGGTACTCGGCAAATCCGTCCGTCAAGGCGGAGTTTGTGCGATCTCGACGATCTGCTTCCAAAGCCGGCGCAAATCGTCGGACAGCTTGACGATTCCTTCCAATGTTCCCTGGCTGGGCTTCGTCAACCACCACACCGCGCCGGAGACCATGGCCGTGGCTCCGAACAGGCTCGTGGCCACCAGCGCGAAGGTATGGAAATTCTGGGTGTTCTGTGGCACCTCGTAGGGATTCTGCGAGATGTTGGTCTGCTGCTCCCCACCAAGAATCTGGCTCTGCCGGCCCGGGATCTCCATGGTGCCTTGCAACGTCCGGTTCGTCTCTGGGTCCACCATACTGACCTCGGCGCTCATTCCGGGTGTGTAAATGGAGTAGTTCGTCGCGGGCGACTGCATTGTGAGCGAGCCGAAAATGATGTTCGTCTGTGGCGGCGTCGTGAGCCAGTTCACGAGCGTGTCCATGTTGAGGATGGCCCCCGAAGCGGCAAGCCCCCCGGACGTCAGTGCGATTCGCTTCGCGATGTCCGAGATTGACGTCAGAGCTTTGTTGGGAGCAGCATTCGCGAGTTGCGTTCGGACTGGGCCAATCTGCTTGGCTGCGATCGCGATGGGCCGGAGCCAGTTGAGCAGCTGAGTGTCGTTGGCGGTAACAGGAATTGCGCCGGCCGGGCCTAGGACGTGCGTGTTCAAGGCAGCATAGATCGCGATGATCTCGGCGTCGTCGTGAGCCACCGCAAGCGACCGGACGATCGAGACTGCCTGCTGAAGATTGGCCGTATCGAATGGAAATGGAATGTCGGGGTCCGGATTCGCGTGGTTGATCTGGATACGCTGCACTGCAGTTGCAGGTCCCGCCGCCATCACCCTCTGCACGGGCAGTAGCCCAAGGCGCTCGAATTGGCGCCTCTGCGCCGCAATGCGCGGGCTCGTGTCGATGTCGACCTGGCGATTGCTCGATGAAACCGCCGTTGCCGCAGACCGCGCGGATGTCGTGGAGTTCGCGGCCGCTTGATGCGGGACAGGATCATGGACACGGTCGGCTGCGGAATGCATGCAGTTCACCTCCTGGAAGGGACAAGAGATGCACGACCGTACCCTCTGCCAAGCCGCGGGGCAGACAGGAGGATCGCAACGCGTGCTATCGGGCAGCACAGGTCGTCAGTGTTGCTTGACGGGGAAGCTCACGTCCATCAGCCAAATGCTGAACTTCAGCCGGATGAAAGCTGAGTCCGCGCTCGCCTTGAAGATCTAGAGGATGAACGCCACCGCCGCGACGAGGGTAGGCAGAGCCGCACCAGCAAGCAACGATCCTGCGCCAATGGTCTCGTCTGCGAAGCCCTGCTTCAGCAGCGCAACCCCCGCTGGATTGGGCGCGTTGGCAATGACTGTCAGTCCGCCTCCAGCCACCGCACCAGACACCAGCATGTACTTCGCTTGCTCCGACATGCCGGTGCTAAGGGATCCAAGGTAGGTCAGGGCCGCGTTGTCCGTGATGGCTGTCAGACCGAGCGCACCGAAGAACAACGCCAACGGTTCCAGGGACTCGATCACGGGCTGAAGCCACCAGGTCTGCAATCCACCGAGGACGACGAGGCCTGCCAGGAAGAATCCCACGAGAAGCGCCTCACGAACGATCAACGGACTCTGGTGCCGCTCGTACGCCTGGGTGAAACCAAGAAACATCAGGAACACGCCGAGAAATGCCACCGGGTGATGTGCCAGAACGATGACCACGGCGAGCATGGTCAGGTGAACCATGACGACGGCCATCGGAACCCGCTCAGCCTTGCCTGACTCTTCAAACTGCGGTGCTCGGGAGAGAAGATGCCTTCGCAGCACGAAGGTGGCAGCCGTCGCGTTGAGCACGACGGCGATTGCTGCCTTCCAGCCAAAAGTCAGGAGCATGAACATGCTGTCCCATTGCCAGGTCGAAGCCACCATCAGCACGGGAGGTGCTGCAAATGAAGTAAGCGTTCCCCCGATTGAGACATTGACGAAAAGCACGCCAAGCGCGAGGTACTTTGGCGGTTCGGGAATGTCGCGACGGAAGATCTGCGGTGCGAGCATCAGGGCCGCCATGGTCATCGCGGCGGGCTCGGTGATCAACGATCCGAGCAACGGCACGGCCGCCAGTCCGAGCCAAGCCGATGCGCACGCCGTGGGCACAGGGAGGAATCTCGCGAGTGCATCGATGACGCTGCGAACCGTCTGCAGGATCGGACGCGAAGCGGCGATCACCATCACCACCACGACGAAGAGCGGTTCGGTGTAGTCACGCGTCTCCGCGTAGCCGAGAGCTTCAGCGCTTCCTGCCAGCAACGCGATCGCTACGATCAGCACGATGGCCCACAGCCCGAAGACGACCTCCACTTCGCCGAGCAGGTGGAACAGCCCTGCATGCCTGGGGAAGCGCATCGAAAGTCGCTCGATGTACTTGGCAGCGAAGGTGTGTGCGAGCGCAAGAGCAAACAGCGCAGCGGCGACGGCGTGCACCGTATCCCGGTTCAGTTCAATGGACATGACGACTCCGCGTGGCGGCCCGACCATCGCATGAACCTGCTGCCCCGCRGAATGCAGAGCAACACCCTGATGCGAGTCTACCCAAGCAAGAGGCCCTCAGGGCATACGCGATTTACATTTGGACAAACATTCATGTACGATGAATTTGGATTCGCCAAATTGGAGACACCGAAATGCCACGCTTCAGCAGCACTGCTGTCCTCACGACACTGCTAGTGATCCTATCGGCCTGCAGCAACACGCCGATCCAGCAGACGGCGACGCCTTCCCAGGCCGCCCCTGTCGCCCAGGCGCCGACAGGCCCGGCAACGGCGGGCAATTCACAGCCGGTGCCCCCGGAGAACTCGACGACAGCGGCGCTTCCCGCACACCTGGACCCCAATAGTCCGATCTCCCGCGAGCGCAGCATCTACTTCGACTTCGATGACTTCTCGGTCAAGCGGGAGTACGTGCCGGTGATCGAGCGCCATGGCAAATACCTGCTGTCCCAGCCCGCCATCACGATCAGGATTGAAGGCAATGCCGACGAGCGCGGCAGCGCCGAGTACAACCTTGCACTCGGGCAGAAGCGCGCACAGGCCGTGCTGCGCGCGCTTGCGATCTACGGCGTCAAGGAGAGCAGGATGGAAGCCGTCAGCTGGGGCAAGGAGCGCCCCAAAGCCTCCGGCCACGACGAAGAATCGCTTGCCCAGAATCGCCGCGCCGACCTGGTCTATCCCAGGCAGCAATGAGCCCAGCGGCACGCTGAGCCCCGATGACCTCTCCCGATCTACTGGCCGAGCGGCAGGTTTGCGGCCCGCTCGTCCGCATCCAGCGCAGCGATCAACTTGGCCAGGTCGGCGTCCAGTCGCCTCAAGGTTGCGGGATCCAAGCCAGCCAGGGCCTGAGGCAGCACGCCAGTGAACGGACCTGGCGCCCTCCGCAAGACTTTGGCGCCTGCCGGCAGGATACTGAGCTGCACCGTGCGGCGATCAGGCCCGTCCTTGAGGACCTGGACCATCTCACGCTCGACGAGCGTCTTCACGAGGTTGCTGGCCGTCGATTGGTGAACGTCCATGGCCTTCGCCAGGTCGCTGACGCCCAGCCCGCTGCGGGCACGGATGATGCTGAGCGCCCACAACTGGGCGCCACCAATGCCGGTTTTCTTCTCGACCTGCTGAAAGTGCGTCTTGACCGCATTGAAAACGAGTCGGAAGCGCCTGAGCACGCGGGCAGCAGGTTCGCCAATCTCGCTGTCAGAGGGCTCCTGTCCTGGCTCGGTGTCGATGGTCTTTCGTTTGAGCATCGTGGAATGATATGAGACACCCAACGCTCATGCAGGACCGGCGCCTGCGAGCCTGCAGCCCATGATGAGAACGGAGCACCCCATCGCGGCGGCCGTGCGTCGCGAGTTCTCCGATTGGCGCCTGTGGCTGGCCCGGGCGATCGTAATTGCCGTGGCCGTTGCGGCCGGCCTCACTGTCGTTGCGTTCACCTGGTTGACCGAACGGGCATTGGAACTGTTCTTCGCCATGCGCACCACATGGTGGTGGAGCCCGTTGATCTGGACGCCCGTATCGACCGGCGCCATCGTCTGGCTCACCAGGCGCTACGTGCAAGGCGCCGCGGGCTCAGGCATACCGCAGGTCATGGCAGCCCTGGATCCAGCGGTCGACGCCTCAACGCGAGGGCTGTTCGTCTCCATGAAGCTGACGGCAGCCAAGATCGCGCTCGGAGCCTGGGGCTTGCTCGCCGGCTTGTCTGCAGGGCGGGAGGGGCCATCAGTCCAAGTCGCAGCGGGGATCATGCATGGGGCGAAAGGCTGGCTGCCACGGCGATCGGCAGTCACCGCGCATGGGCTGCTTGTCGCCGGCGGCGCAGCAGGTATTGCCGCGGCATTCAACACGCCGCTGGCCGGCGTCATGTTCGCGATCGAAGAACTGTCGCGTACCCCCGAGCAGCGCAGCAGCGGCCTGATCATTGCGTCGATCGTCCTGGCCGGCCTGGTTGCAGTGTCGGTGTATGGCAATGGCACCTATTTCGGTGTCATCCACGTCCCCGAGATCGGGCTCTCCCTGCTCTGGCCAGGTCTGCTCGTCGTGTTGCTCGGGGGCTTGGCCGGCGGGCTGTTTGCTCGGCTGCTGATTGCGTCTCTGAGCGGATCGTCCACCGATGGCCTCAGCCGTTGGAAGCGCATGCGCCCGATTTCGTTTGCGTTCGCCTGCGGCCTGGCAGTTGCGATCATCGGCGTGATCAGCGAGGGAGCGACGTTCGGCAGTGGGTACGGATACACGAAGGGCATGCTCGAGGGAGCGCAACACGTTCCCGCGGTGTACGTTCTTCTGAAGTTCGTCGCGACCTGGCTCACCGCCTGGTCGGGCGTGCCGGGCGGAATCTTTGCGCCTGCGCTTGCGATCGGCGCAGCCATCGGCAACGACGTTGCCTTGCTGACGAACTACCCCTTCGCGGCGACCCTCATTGCATTGGGCATGGCGGCCTTTCTCGCCGCTGCGACTCAGGCCCCGCTCACGTCGTTCATCATCGTGATGGAGATGGTGGACGGCCATGCCATGGTGCTGAGCCTGATGGCTTGCGCACTGGGTGCCAGTGGGATCTCGCGCCTGCTGAGTCGTCCCCTGTACCCGACGCTCGCGCAGTTGCAACTCGATCGGTTGCCCAACGCACCTCGGCTGCTGAGAGGAAACGGACCGGCGTCCGAAGTGGAGGACCTGCCCTCGCGAGAGCTTGTGGGCGACACGCCTGCCGCCCCGGCCTTCGACTCCACATCTCCTTCGGTGCTCGTTCACCCGCCAGTGGTGACCCAAAAAAAAGGAGCTCCATCGGAGCTCCAATGAGGTCGTTTCTGTCGGCTACCGTCATCGGCTCGAGCGATGACGGCGGCGCTTCATTGTATTTGTGGGAATGTTTTTCTCCCAAGAGGATCGAGGGATTGATGAGCAAACTTTCACGCCCGCGCCATTCGCGTTCGACCGGCCTTCATTCGGGGAATCTCGACTCGGCGCGTGCGCCCGCTTTGATCAACGATGTGACGACCACCACGTTGAGGCGATCGACATGAAACTTGGCGTCAAGGTCGCGCTTGCTGCGGGCATCCTGGGGTTGGTTGCGGCCAATGCCTGGTTCTGGCTGAAACTGCCCGAATCGGGGGCCCCAGTCGCCACCTCGTCGCCCGAGCCGGCAACCCCTGCGGCGCTGCCCCCAGCCGCTGCGGCCAGCCCGACTACCGCTGGCATCCAACACCCGATCGAGAGTCTCGCGCTCGCTGAGCCTTCCGCGGCGGCACCTGATCTTGCTTCGGCCGTCCGCGATCTCTTCGGAAACAAGGCGGTGCTGGCACTGTTCCAGATCGACGACCTTCCCCGACGGGTCGCAGCCACGGTAGATGGCCTCGGCCGAGAGCAGGCGTCGCCGAGACTGTGGCCGCTCAATCCGGCTGAGGGTCGATTCGTGGTCGAGACGAAGGGAACGTCGGTGACCATCAGTCCGGACAACGGCTTGCGGTACACCCCGTACGTCCTGCTGCTGGAGACGGTGGACCTTCGTCAGGTCGTCGCGGTGTATGCGAAGTTCTATGGTCAGTTCCAGCAGGCCTACGAGGAACTCGGCTACCCGGGTCAGTACTTCAATGACAGGCTGATCTCCGTGATCGATCAGTTGCTGCTGACGCCAGACTTCACGGAGCCGATGGGGGTGCACCTGCCGACTGCCAACAGCCCCGTGCAACCCCAGAAACCCTGGGTGCTCTACGAGTTCAACGATGCCTCGCTGCAGGCGATGACTTCCGGCCAGCGCATGCTGCTGCGCACGGGCCCTGTGAATGAACGTCGAATCAAGTCCAAGCTGCGAGAGCTTCGCCGCCTGCTCACGTCCACCGCTGCGCCGTCGGTCCAGCGATGATGGCGGACACGCTTGCCGCTGCAGGTGCGGATCTCGCGTGGCCGCTGGCCATTGCGCTGGCGTGGATCCTTGGCGAAGCCGTGCACCGATGGACTTCTCTTCCACGCATCAGCGTCTACGGCGGCGTCGGCTTCGCGATGGGCAGCACGCAGTTCGGCTTGTTGCCGGAGAGTGGATCCGGCTCGATGATGCTGATCGCCAATGTCGCCTTTGGCCTCATCCTGTTCGAGTTCGGGTACCGAATCAACCTGCGATGGCTGCGCAGCAATCCCTGGCTTCCGGCGACGGGGCTGCTGGAGGCAGTGGCCACATTCGTCGCCGTGTACCTTCTGGCACTCGTATTCGGAATGCCGACGCTCACGTCGATCCTGCTCGCGTCACTCGCGATGTCGACTTCGCCTGCAGCCGTCATGCGGGTCGTGAACGAAGAGCGTAGCTCCGGTCAGGTCACCGAACGGCTCTTGCACCTGACGGCGCTGAATTGCCTGCTGTCGGTTCTTGCATTCAAGGCGATCGTGGGAATCTGGACGTTCCAGACGTCCGGTAGCCTCTGGCAGGCGGTCTCCAACAGCGTGGTGCTGCTCGGCGCCTCGGTCGTCCTCGGCAGTCTGTTTGGCGTTGCGGTCCCGGCGGTACTGCGCCGCACCGGCCGGCTGACACGCGACGCCACGCTTGCCTTTGCGATCGGCGTGGTCCTGCTTGTTGCGCTGGCACACGCCATGCGACTGTCTCCCGTACTGGCCGCACTGACATTCGGCTTCGTGGCACGCCACCGGCGCGTGGTGCTGAACCAGGCCCAGAGAAACTTCGGTGCGTTGGGCGACCTCCTGACCATCGCTCTGCTCGTCTTCGTGGCCTCCACGTTGTCCTGGCAACGCGTGTGGCTCGGTCTTGGCTTCGCCGTGCTCTTCGTCGCTGTCCGATCCGTGATCAAGGTGGCGGTCGTCGGTGCATTCGCGCAAGTGAGCGGCATCTCCTGGCGCAAGGGCGTGTTGACGGGATTGGCCATGGCACCGATCTCGGTGTTCGTGATCCTGCTGCTCGAGCAGGAGCGCTACCTTGGCATCGACCTCGTGGATCAGGTGGCTCCGCTCGCCGCTGCGACCTTGCTGCTCGAACTGCTCGGACCGATCGCGACGCAGCGTGCGCTGATGCTGGCTGGCGAGAGCAGTGAACCGGAGGACGGTTGACGTGGTACTCGAACCATTCAAGACCTCGGATCCGCTAACGCTCGGCGTGGAGTTGGAACTCCAGCTCGTGAGCCTGAGCAACCTGGATCTCATCGACGCCAGCCCCGACATGCTGGAGCTTCTCGCCAGGCGCCCCTTCCCCGGCAACGTGGTGCCGGAGATCACGGAAAGCATGATCGAGATTTCGACCGGCGTGCACCGCGATCATGCGGGCGTGCTCGCCCAACTGCGCGAGATCCGCGACGCCCTCGTCGGCGCGGGCGATCGCCTCAACGTCGGCATCTGCGGCGGCGGCACGCACCCGTTCCAGCAATGGTCCGAACGCAAGATCTTCTCGAAGCCGCGGTTCAAGGAAGTCTCCGTCCTGTACGGCTACTTGGCGAAGCAGTTCACGATCTTTGGGCAGCACATCCACGTCGGCTGCGCATCGGGCGACGACGCCATGTTCCTGCTGCATTCCCTGAACCGCTATGTGCCGCACTTCATCGCCCTGGCCGCATCGTCGCCGTTCGTTCAGCGCAAGGACACACTGTTCAACTCCGCAAGGCTGAACTCTGTCTTTGCCTTCCCGCTCAGCGGGAGAGCGCCCTTCACGCTGAGCTGGGACGACTTCGCTCACGGCTATTTCGCGCGCATGGCCCACACCGGCATCGTGACGAGCATGAAGGACTTCTATTGGGACATCCGACCCAAGCCGGAGTTCGGAACGATCGAACTGCGCGTGTGCGATACGCCATTGACTGTCGAGCGCGCCGCAGCGTTGGCTGGCTACCTGCAGTGCCTCTGCGCCATGCTTCTCGAACACGCGGAACCAGATCCCGCGGAGAACGACTACCTCGTCTACAACTACAACCGCTTCCAGGCCTGCCGATTCGGGCTGGACGGCCTCGTAGTCCATCCGAAGACCTATGAATCGGTACCACTTCGAGATGACATCCTGACCACCATCGATCGCTTGGCGGCCAGGCCGGGCCAGGGCATCTCCGTTGCGCTGGATCACGTCAGACGGGTCTGCTCCGGTGGGAGCGATGCCAGCTACTTGCGTCTGCAGTACGAGAGCCGCGGCAGTTCGGAAGGTATGGTTGACGCCGCGATCTCTCGCTTTCGTGACGCAGCAAACGATTGAAGCCATCGCTGGCCGTTGTCGGCCGTAGACACGGGGTCACGCCCCGGTGACACGCCGACGCACAACCTGCCCGATCGACAGGCCTTGCCCCAGGATCGAAAACACCACCACGCAGTAGGTCAGGGCCAGGATGGTGTCTCGATGCGGTCCTGCCGGCAATGACAAGGCCAGCGCAACAGAGATGCCGCCGCGCAGACCACCCCACGTGAGGACCCACCCGGAACCCTTCGGAAGTTTGAATACTCCGGGGAGTGCAGCTACGGGAAGGCCCACCGTCAAAGCCCGCGCCAGCAGCGTGACGACGACGGCCACCGCCGCGGCGGTGAAGATGCTGGCGGAGAAACTGATCAGCAGCACCTCCATGCCCATCAGCACGAAAAGCACGGCGTTGAGCATCTCGTCGATCAGTTCCCAGAAAAGATCGACATAGTGGCGAGTGGTGTCCGACATGGCGAGCGCCCGCCCGCCATTGCCGATCATCAGGCCGACCACCACCATGGCGAGCGGCCCCGAGACGTGCAGCCGGCTGGCCACGGCGTATCCGCCGGTCACCGCCGCCAGCGTCAGCAACACCTCCACCTGATAGTTGTCGACGCTTCGCAGCAGGCGAAACGTTATGTAGCCGAGCACCAGGCCGAAGACGATGCCCCCGCCCGCCTCTCGCAGCAACAGCGTCAAGCCCTGCGCGGCAGTCGGCGAACTGCCGCTGACAAGCATGCCCAGCAACAGCGAGAAGATGACGACGCCAACGCCGTCGTTGAACAGAGACTCGCCCGCGATCACCAGTTCAAGGTTCTTCGGTGCACCGGCCGTCTTCAGGATTCCCATCACGGCGATCGGATCGGTCGGCGAAATCAGCGCACCGAACAGCAGACAGTAGATCAAGGGAAGGTCCAGCCCGACCCACGGCAGCGCCACCCAGGCACCGAACCCGACGGCCAGCGTTGACAGCAACGTCCCGAGTACCGCCAGCATGCCCACCTGCCAGCGGTAGGCCCGCAACTCAGTCAAGTCCACATGCAGTGCGCCAGCGAACAGGAGCAAGGACAGCATGCCCTGCATGAGCACGTTCGAGAAATCGATCGAGCGAAGCAGCGACTCCTCGTACACCCGAAGGTCGTGACCGATGCCCATGGCGTCGAGCCCGACCAGTGCCAATGACATGAGGAGCGCGGCCATCATCACACCGATGGTGATGGGCAGCCCGATGAACCGATGGTTCAGGTAGGCCAACAACGCGGTCAGAACCAGGCAGGCAGAGGCAATCTCGAGCATTGATCAGGGTGCAGGAAGCATGAGCGGGAAAACGTTAGAGGCTACATCAACGCCTCGGCGTCACGGCTTTCGCCCTCGGTTCTTGCGCCACACCGCCACGAGGATGAGCCCGTACGACAGGAGCCGCACGAAGTAGTGCACCGGACGATCTTCGTTCCATGCAGAGGTGATGCCCATGTGAATCCGGTTGCCGGCCTCCAGCCAGAACGACAACATCAGGAACAGGAAGAACGAATCCCCACTGCTGCGCCAATATCGCAGAAAGAAGGTACCGATGGCAAAGGAGGCTACCGCGATGCCGCCGAGCAGCAGTTGATTCATGTCGGGGCCCTCACTCTCCGCTCTCCATGATCAGGCTGCACAGCAGCAGGATCAACGCGCTAAAGGCAACCGCGAGGCGCAGCGTCGACAGGTCCACCGTGGTGAAGACCACTCTGTCGAGCACGAGCAGGATGTTGTTCGCAGTGAGCCCGACGAAACAGACACCACTCCACATCAGCAGACGGAATCGGCTGCGGAAGTAGGCCCTGAGCAGAAGTACTGCACACAAGCAGGAGGTCATCGCGCACAACCCGTAGATCAGTTTCTCCACGCATCAGTCCTTTCGCAACCTGAAGGCATCGGCAAACCGATGAGCATTCCTTGTCGCCGCATCGTGAATCAGATTGGAGATGGCGATCACGTCGGAAGGGTAGGCCGCAGCGAGATCTCTCAGTGCCGCATGCAGGCTCTCGTCACGTGGCTGAAACCGATACTTGGGAGGCACATCGGTATTGCAGATCAGTATGCCGGCGGCGCAAAGCGCCTCGACGAGATCCTGGGCCCGTGCTTCAGGCATGTACAAGACCCTCGCCAAGGCTCCCACGTCACGTTCCATGGCCGGTGAGTTGTGGAACAACAGCACTGCCTCGAGGTACGGAACCGATGGGATGCTGGTCAGGACGAATCGACGAACCTCTTCTGAGATCACGGCTTGTTCTGTGCGCGAAGACGTCGGGCGAAAAGGCCACCTGAATGTTTGTCCGAATGTACTCCAACCGGATGCTCCGACGTTCTCTGTAAGGTTCGCACGAGCGCCGCGACCAAGGCCGRCAAACGCAGGAGGCATCCGCCGCCGGGTTTGCAATTGAACCTCTCAACCATCCCTGGAGATGAACATGCTGAACCTGAAATCCGGTCTTGCCCTCGCGACCACCGCCGCCGCCCTCTTCTCGATGGGCACCGTGGCAACCAGCGTCTACGCTGCCGACGAGGGCGGAGTCAAATGCTCCGGCGTCAACAGCTGCAAGGGCACGTCGGAATGCAAGACGGCCAAGAGCGAATGCAAGGGCCACAACAGCTGCAAGGGTCAAGGCTGGGTCGGCAAGAAGACGGCCGCCGAGTGCATGAGCGCCGGTGGCACGGTACTGAAGTAAGCGCCTCGCTCCGATCGGACATGCATGGCGGTGCCGGCAAGGGGAAATCGAATGGCCACTCGACTGTGGGACAGGAGAGCCACCCTGCGGGCGCTCGGAGCGTCCGGTGCACTGATCGGCGCTCCGGCTGCGATGCTGGGGCAGTCTTTGAGCCCTGAGCTGGTCTACGAGGCACTTCGCCAAGGACGGGGCGAGTCGCTGGACGTCGCCGGCGGCAAGCTGACGCTCGTTCTGAAGGCTGACGGCGCGGGACCGGAGTGGGTCGCGAACGTGCACCAGTGGGTCTTTCGCGCAGTCGCTGCCGTTTCGGCCTATTTCGGGAGATTCCCTGTCGATCGGGCCGGCCTGCTGATTCGCGCGGTGCCTGGCGCCGGCGTGCGCGGTGGCGTGAGCTACGGCTTCGATTCGTCTGCCGTCAAGGTCGACGTTGGAGTTGAGTCCCGGCCAAGTGACCTGCTGGATGACTGGGTGCTGACGCACGAGTTCGTTCACCTTGGCTTCCCGAGCCTCAGGAGACGGCACGTCTGGATCGAGGAAGGCTCAGCGACCTATGTGGAGCCGATAGCCCGCGTTCTGGCGGGGCAGTTGAGTGCCGATCGGATGTGGCGAGACCTGTTTGCCGATCTGCCCAAAGGACTCCCAGCGCCGGGCGACGACGGGCTCGACAACACACACACGTGGGCCCGCACCTACTGGGGCGGGGCCCTCTTCTGCTTGCTCGCCGATGTGGAGTTGCGACGCGAAACCGAGGGGCGCCATGGACTCCAGACGGCGCTGCGCGCCATCCGCGACGCCAGCCGGGGCAATGTCGCGTTCTGGACCATCGAACAGACGCTGGCGATCGGCGACGGCGCCACGGGACGCCCCGTGCTGATGGACCTCTATCGAAAGATGGCACCGGGCGCCATGGACGTCGACATCGCCGGGCTGATGGCGCAGCTGGGCGTCCACGAAGCGCCCGGAAAGACCGTCGAGCTGGACGACTCAGCGCCGCTCGCAAGCGTGCGACGCGGCATCACTTCAGTGCGCTGACCAACTGATCGAGCCCCTGCACCACCAGGCCGGGACGTTGCCCCAGTTCTTCAAAGGTGCCGGCACCCCTCTTGACCCAGCATGTTGAGAAGCCATAGTGGCCTGCGCCGGTCACATCCCATGCGTTGGACGACACGAAGAGGATGGAAGGCCTCGGCACGGCCAGCGCACGCTCGCCCAGCTCATACACGCGCGGGTCCGGCTTGAAAACCTGCGCCACCTCGACGCTGATCAAATGGGCGAACGGGTCATGAATGCCTGCATGCCGCACCACAGCTTCGATCGAGCGTCCCGACCCGTTTGAAACAATGGCCAGCGGCAGCCCAAGATCGTTGAGTGCATGCAGGGCAGCCGGCACTTCGGGGAACGCACGCAATCGAAGGTAGGCTGCACACAGCTCAGTGCGACGGTCCATGTCCAAGGCCAGGTCGAGGTGATGTGCGGTGTAGACCAGACTGTGTTCGGTCGCATTCTCGAAGCTCGCGTACTGACCCATCAGGCTGCGTAACCACGTGTACTCCAGCTGCTTTTGTCGCCAGAGCAAGCTGATCTCGCGGCCTCGTCCGGGATAGAAGCGTTCACACGTATCGGCGACCGAATGCACGTCACAGAGCGTTCCATAGAGATCGAACGCGATGGCACGGATGTCGTTCATGAACACTCCTTAGGCACACGCAATTCTGCCGTCTTGTCGTCCACTGCGCGCGCCAGGTCTCTTTGGCCGATCAGTATGTGCATCCTCCGCTCGGGCGAGCATTCGAGCACATCTTGTACTGATGCCAGATGCCTTCGCAGGACTCGAATCATGGCGGTCAACGTTGCCGGACGATCCGATAAACGGTCGAACGGGCCAGCCCGAAGAGCTGCATCAGTTGCTTGATGTTCCGGCCGTTGAACAACTCCCGCACGCGCTCGTCTCGCGCCGACTTGTCCGGCGCCGGCACATAGACGTCGTCGCCACCAAACCGCGCGCGCATGCCTTGCACGATCTCGTGAGCGATGGCACTCGCCCACGGTTCCTGGAACGCCAAGTCATCGCGCAGGATCTCGGTCATGTCGAACACCCACTGCGTGGCGGCGTCGGCCTTGATCTCGTGGGCATCGGGACGGGGTTGCTGCTGGTGTTGGAAGAGGGGTTGGCTCACAGGCGGCTGCTCCAAGAATCGCTGACGATGAAAGAGTTCGGGACGATGGGACGAACGGCGGGTGGTCGGGGCGCTGGTGGTGCCGCAGACGGAGGCGGTGCCGCGGCCACCGCGCTCGGTTGTGCAGACGTCTGCACTGGCGCCGAATCGCTCTCCGCATTTGGCGCGGGTGCCCCGCCGCCGGCGAACAGGTCCGGCTCCAGCCCGGCTTCGAGCCGCGCCCACAGCTTGTCGCTGAGCGTGTGCAGCCCGAGCATCTGCGCGCAGAACAGCGAATAGACCGTGCAGTCGAGCTTCTCGTTGCGCTTGCCGGCCGGCTTCAGCCAGCGGTGCTCCTCGCCGCGGCCGGTCTTCACCAGCATCCGGCTTTCGGCCGTCAGCTGGTCGTAGAACTCCGCCGTCAGCTCCCGCGCGAAGTGCACGTAGCCCGGCCCCGGCTGGCTGACTTGCAGGCGACCGTAGAGCAAGTCCTTCGCCGTGTCGGTGCCGACGTGCCACAGCCGCACGCCCTTGCGGATCGTCTTGCCGCGCTCGTTCACGTCGACCAGCACACTGGCGCTCTTGATCGGCCGACCTAGCCGCGTCTCGCCCTTCACCGCGTACAAGTTCTGGTTCGGCCGGTTGCGCACGAAGACGTAGCACTGGTGCGTGAAGTGGCCGCCCGTGTCGATCGCTACTGCGTCGGCCGACATCTCGACGCCACACACGTGCCGGTAGGTCGCCTTGATCGCCGGATCCAGCTTCAGATCCCATTCGCGCTGGTCGGCCGGGTTGCCGTAGATGACCAGGTCATCCACCACCCACATCTCTTCGCCACGGCCGAAGCCCCACACCACCAACTCCCAGCGGTCGCCCTGCACGTCCACGCCGATCGCGAGCTTCACGGCGCCGCGAGGCACCGCGCGGAGGGGATGCCCGTGCTTGCCACGCAGCGCGAGCTGGCTGGCGTCGGTCTTCTCCAGCTCCTGCTCATAGGTCTCGCCGCGGGTGGTGTTGATGAAGGTCTTCAGGTCGCTGTCGTCGCCGGCCTGCGCCTTCTTCGCCGCCGTCAGCCAATCGCGCACGATGCTGACCCAGGTCGCCTGCGGGCTGTACGCGGTCCAGCAGAAGAACGCCACGTGCTTCGGCGGCGCCACCTCGTCGTCCGCCGCATTCCTAAAGCGCAGCTGGACCGGGTCGCGTTCGTCGATCCAGAGCCCGTCCTCCCTACCCCCAAGGCTTTTCCAGCGGCCCTTCCAGGCGGCGAGGTACTCCGCCTGGGTGATGCACACGCCGCAGTGCGGGCAGACATGGCCGACTGTCTCCGGATCGCCGTCCGTCCACTTGAAGCCATGACGGGCGTCCTTGCCGCCCCAGTCGAGCGTGTGCTCCTCATCGCAATGCGGGCAGCGAATGAAGTACTGGAAGCGCACGTCGGCCTGGTGCTCGCGGTCCTCGATCAGGCTGAAGCCCTTCAGCTTGGGCGTGCTGCCGGCCACCGACTTCGGAAAGGTCGCGCCCTCGATGCGCTTGTCGCCGAGGCGGAAGGCGCTGCCCTCCTTCTCGATGTCCCGGTCGAAGCCATCGGTCTCGTCGTAGTAGACGCAGTCCACGGTGATGCGGCGATAGTTCTTCGCGGCCTTGCCGCCACGCAGGTGCAGCTGGCAGCCGAGGAACCGCTTCTTCTTGATCGTGTTGTCTTTGGACTTGCGGTTGAACTTCGGGAACACGCGGCGCATGACCCGCACGTCGCGCAGCATCGGCTCCAGCTCGGTGGTGACGAAGTCGTCGCGGTCCTCATCGGTCGGCTGGTACACCGCCTGGTTGCGGCGCTTGTGCTCGGCGAAGTAGCCGATGGCCGCGAGGAATATCTTGGTGTATCCAGTGCGCGCCGACTTCCGCCAGGTCACGTGCGTGATCTCGTCGTGGCCGATGCAGTCGGCAATGGCGACCTGGTACGGGTAGGCCTCCCAGCGGCCCTGCTCGTAGCTGCTCTCCTCCGACAGGTAGAAGTGCTCGGCCATCCACTGCGACAGACGCATCGGAGTCGGGGCTTCGAGCGGACGCAGGCCACGACGCAGCGCGGCGTTGATTTCGTCGCGCTGCTCGGTGCCGAGGTCGGCGAGCGACATCGGGCGATCCAGCTCCATCACGTGGTTCATGTCGTTCAAGCTTCATCCTCCTCGTCGGGTTCTTCTTCTGCGTCCGCCAGCGTCATCGCCGCCGCGCGGTTGCGAGCCTTGGTGACCTCCTCGTCGAGGATGCGCAGCGCCTCGCCGGGCAGGTCCACGCGGCGGCGCACGCGCGGCACCAGGCCCTGCAGCAGGCTGCCCACGTCGCCGGCCATCTTGGCGAGCACCAGCTCGAGCACCGACACCGGCGCGAGTTCTTTGCGGCTCTGCGCGTTGTCCATCGCGACGCGATCGGCCTGTTCACGGGCGAGGCGTGCCCGCTCGCGCGCCAGCTCGCCGTCGGCGCCGCGGCCCGCGGCCTGCTCACGCAGGTGCTTCGTGTACGCGCGCAGCCAGGTCGCCGCCGGCTGGCCGGCCAGCAAGATGCCGCGCGTCATCAGGTCGCTGACGACGGGCTGGCTCACGCCGACCATGTCGCCGAACTGTTCCTGCGTGACCGGACGCGAGAGCGGCAAAGACAGCATGTCCTGAGGGTCTCCCATGGATATAACCCCCTTAGGAACGCCCCGCAACTGCGGTGCAAACGGGGTTCGAATTACCCTTGACCGACCTCTCCCGGGAGGACCCGATGAGGGGGGTGGGGGGTGGGGTCGAAGCCCCTGCCGACCGAGGTGCGAACGTCATGCGCCCTGCCCTCCGTTCTCATTGCCACCGAGCCCGAGCTTCGCGAGCTGCTTCTGCATGCGCTGCTCGTAGTGCGACTTGAAGCGGCTGTCGATCACGCGCTGTGCCGTGCCGACGAAGTCGAAGCGCTTGCCATACCGCGTGCCGTTGACGAACAGCAGCACCGGCTTGACCGCACTGCCTGCGCTGAAGCGGTACCGCGCCCACACGCCGCGTCGCAGGTGCTGCATCTTGTCGCCGTGCTTCCACGAGCCACGCCCTTGCCTCGACTCGCCGCCATGCGCAACGAAGTACTCGACCTTGCTGCGCTTGGCCTTCGAGCGCTTCGAGCTGGTGGCGTTGGCATCCGAGCCCGCGAGGTTGAAGGCCTGCAGCTGGCTCAGGATCTGCACGATCTGGCCGCGCCCCATGTTGCCGTAGGCGTCGAGCTTGGCAGCCGCGCCCGGCACCGCCCGCTCGTTCTTGCGCATCAGCCCGGCCTGCACGAGGATCTCCTCGAAGCGCTTCAGCGGCCGGTTGCCGCCCTCGATCTGCGGGATCAGGTAGTGCGCCCGCGACGTGCCGTCCTTCAGCCACACCATCGCCTGCAGCTTGGTGCGGCTGGCGAAGGTGGTGCGCAGTGCACGCAGCGTGAACGCGGTCGGGTTGTCGAAGCTCGCGCGGATCTCGGCAACCTGCGCATCGCGCACCTCGCGCGTGGTGTCGTTGATGGCCTGCGCCATCACGTTCGGGTGCTCCTGCTGCAGCTCGCCGAACGCCTTCGCGATCTGCGCCGCATCGAAGCGGATGTTCATCTTCAGCATGTCTTCTCCCTCGGTCTGGTCGCGATTCAGTTCAGCCCACCACCACGCTGCTTGCTCAGCGCCTTCATGGGCGGAGGTCCTTCCCAGTCCGAGAAGCGCTGGAAGGCGCCATCGAAGGTGAAGTTCAGCGTGTCGGTCGGGCCGTTCTTGTGCTTGACCACCAGCAGCTCGGCGTGGAACTTGTTGGCCTCGGTCGGTGCGCGGCGGTGCTCGCGATGCAGCAGCCCGATCAGGTCGGCTGCGCCCTCGATGTCGCCGCTGTCGCGCAGGTCGCTCATCTGCGGCGTGCCGGTCGCCCGCTTYTCCGAATCACGGTTCAGCTGCGACAGCAAGATGACCCAGACGCCGAACTCCTTGGCCGCCCGCTTCAGGCCGTTGGCGATCTTCCCCAGCTCCTGGTTCCGGTTGTCACCGTCACCCTCCATCAGCTGCAGGTAATCGATGATCACGAGGTCCAGGTTCTTGTGCCGGCGTTTGACCTGCTGGATCTTGCGGCGCACGTCCATGATGCTGAGCGCCGCCTGATCGTCCATCGCGATGTGGAGCTTGCCCAGCGCGTCGATGCCCTCGCTGACGCCCTCCCACATGCTCTCCGGCGCGTTGCGTGGATTGCGCAGGTCCGCGAGGTTGACGCGGCCTGCAGCAGCGACCTGACGGGCCGTGAGCGAGTTCAGGCTGTCTTCCTGGGTCAGCATGAGCACCTGGTGCTTGCGGCCGACGTTGCGGCTGAGCGTCAGGCATATGGCCGTCTTCCCCATGCTCGGCCTGGCGCCGATGACCCACAGCTCGCCCGGACGGCCACCGCCCGCGGTGCACTGGTCCAGATCCTTCAATCCGGTCTGGATGGTCGTTTCCTTGCCGTCGTAGCGCTGCTGCAGGTCGTCGAGGTAGCTCACGACCAGCTCGCTGATGTCGCGTGGCTCGTTGCGCTCCGCAACGGCGTTCAGCGCCATCAGCTTCGTGATCATCTGGTCGATGACCTGGTCGACCGGTTGCGGCTTGCCGTCGGCACCGTGCGCACCGCGCATGATCTCGTCGGCCACTGCTGACCCGAGGCGCATCACCTCGCGTTCCCGCCAGCGCTCGACGATCAGCTCGGCGTGACGCTGCGCCGCCCGGCTGCTGGTCACGCAGGACAGCAGCTGGTTCAGGTAGATCATGCTGTGGCCGCCGCGGTCGTGGACGGTCACGAGGTCCGCCAGCTTGCCGGCCGTGAGCAGCTCGCTGATCGTCTCGTAGATCGCCCGGTGGTCGCGCTGGTAGAAGTGCTCCGGCTTCAGGATCGTGCCGACCACCTCGAAGGCCTGGTTGTCGAACAGCAGCGAGCCCAGCACGCTGTGCTCCGCTTCCTCGCTGTGCGGGGCGCTGTGGGGCACGCTGGAGGCTTCGGGACGCCGGCTCATGCGGACTCCCCTTGCTGCGCCAGCATCACGGCTTCCGCCTGCCGGCCCTGCGTCGTGAGGCGGGCGTCGGGATCGCCCGGCGCGATGAACCAGAGGTGGTACCAGTTGCCCTGCACGCTCTGGAAGAAGGTCTTGCGCCAGTCGCGCTGCCGCTTGCCCTGGTCCATGCGCCGAGCCTTGAACTCGTGCCAGTGCAGTTGCAGGATGTCCTGGCCGATGCGGGCTTGTTCGCAGTAGGCGAAGACCGGGTCGTCCTCGGGGATCACCGGCTCGCCCTTGGCCCGGCAGTCGGCGATGAAGTCGCGCAGGCTCACCAGCGGCAGCGACACCTCGGCATCGTCTTCGGTCAAGACCGCATTGCCCTTGCGGCCGGCGCGGGACTCCGCAGCATCGTCCGATGCTCGAACGTCGGCATTGACCTCGGGCTTGGCCTGAACCCTTGAGCRAAGTCCTTCWGCCCCAGAAGGGGGTTGGGGGTATCTTGTATTCAAWGGTTCATTGAYGGTTAGGGGGCACGTGGTGCCGGTCTGACCGGCATCTGGTGCCGGTATGCGGCACGTSGTGCCGGTCACCGCATGCGGCATCTCGTGCCGCTCACCGGCAYCTGGTGCCGCTTGGCGGCACGTGGTGCCGGTCTGCGACCGCGACATGGCGGGCAGTTGGGCGGCACCTCGTGCCGTGTCGCGTGGGCTCGACTGAGCAGATCCGTGGGTCGGACCTGCGGACCGCAGCAGGGCCTCGAAGGCGCCTGCGGTCGGGGCGAAAGCGTCCTCCGCTTCAGCGGCTTCGGCACACGCCTGCGCTCGGGCTTGCGCCTGGGCCTCGCAGATGGCCTGGATGCGGTGCAGCGCGAGCGTGTAGACGTTGGAGCGCTTGCGGCCGAGCCCGACCGCCATCAGCCCCTGCTCTTCGAGCCAGCGCACGGCGTTGCGCACCGCGCGCTCGCCGAAGCACGTGCGCAGGGAGATCGTGGCGATCGAGGGCCAGCAGCTGCCCTGGTCGTTGGCCTGGTCTGCCAGGCTGATCAGCACCGCCTTCTGGGTCGGCGGCATACGGATGGGCCAGCACAGGGCCATCACTGCGGTACTCATTGGGCAACACCCTTCCCTTGCAGCCGCTCGGGCCGCAATGCGTTCTGTCGGTTCATGTGGAGGTGCGGGCGTCAGGCCCGCAGGTTGGAGGCGTGGGTGAGGCGGCCCACGCGTTGGGCGTGGTCGCTCTGGCAGTCGGGATCGCAGTAGCGCGTGGCGGGGTCGCAGCGTTCGTCGCAGTTGGCGCAGGTGCCCAGTGGCGCGCGGATCAGGGTCAGCGCGTTGGCCTCCTGTTCGGCGCGCAGGCGGTGGCGGACCAGGGCCGCCTGCAGGTAGGCCGCCTCGCTGACGCTGATGAGGTCGTCTTCGCCTGCGCGCTCCAGCGTGTCGCGGCCGTCGTGCACGGTGATCGGCCCGGCGCGCATCAGCACACCTCCCGGAAGGTCTTGGGACGGCTGCGCTCGTTGCGCAGCCTCAAGGTGGTCAGCACCGCCTGGATCGCCGACACCAGTTCGGTGGCCTCGGTATCGACGCGGCGCAGTTCGTTGTCGGAGACGGCGCCGTCGGCCGTCACCTCGCTGACCTCGCTGATCAGCTCGGCGAACTCGCGAGCCACGCGCGTCACGCTCTGGAACGTGTCGTCGTCATCGCTGTCCGAGCACGCCGGCAGCGGCACCACCATGCAGTGGCACGCCATCGCGAAGGCGTTCAGGATGGCGTGGTGTTGAGTTCCACGGAGAGCTGACCCGGGTTTTCCATCCAATGTTGACCCACCCGTTTTCGAGCCAAGCTGGCTCACGTTGTGGATAACTTCTTGGCTTTGGACTCCTTCTTGGGCAGTGTGGGTTGAGCGGAGCTGTTCTTGAAGCGGTAGCTGTCGTTGCCGGTCTCCAGGATGTGGCAATGATGCGTGAGCCGGTCCAGCAGCGCAGTGGTCATCTTCGCATCGCCGAACACGGTGGC
>NZ_JBFUEB010000044.1:0-46618 GCF_056404395.1 Rhizobacter sp. P2_D12
ATCCTGCAACGCTCGCCGCTGCGGATCCTGCTGGAAGGCGCGCCCCGGGGATCCCTTCGTTAGGTGGGACCACCGGGTGTGTCTCTTGGAGATTTGTCTCTCCCCAGCGCGATACGATCGGCGATGCACAAACGCTTCCGCGCGATTCGTGAGGACGTGCCAGGTACCGACTGGCTGGCGCGGTTCGTGGAAGGTCGCGCGGAAGCCGAAGCCTGGTATCGAGGCCGCGGACGAAGCGCCCCGCCCTCAGGCGCCGAGTGCGAGGCACAGCTTGGAAAACACATGCCGGAGCTGCTCGGCCTGTATGCGCAGGCTTGCGCCCTCGTCGGCGGCGACGCACTCGCACCGCAGATTCTCAGCCAGTACCGCCCGCCGCTGCTGCCGCACGGATGCACCCAGACGGTTTGGTTCGGCGACGACGGCCCGGCGCTTATCCGCAACTACGACTACCCGCTCGAGACCGTCTCCGAGCAGTTCGAATCGACACGCTGGTTCGGCCGGGAAGTGATCTGCAAGGGGCAGCGACCGTGGGGCGGCTGTCTCGACGGGATGAACGCCGACGGGCTCGTGGCGAGTCTGACGTTCGGCGGTCGGCCGGCGCAAGGCGCCGGCTTCGCGATCATCCTGGTCCTTCGATACGTGCTGGAAACCTGCAGCCGCGTATCCGAAGCGGTCGCCGCACTGTGCCGGATCCCGGTGGCTCAGTCGCAGAACGTCACCGTGCTGGACAAGACGGGCGACCATGCGATTGTCTTCCTGAGCCCTGACCGCCCGGCCACCGTGTCGCGCACCGCAGTGTGCGCCAATCATCAGGACGCGAGCGATGCGAGCAACTTGTCAAGCGCAAGGGCGAACTCGGTCGCGCGTCAGCAGGCAGCGCTCGATGCGCTCGATCGCTCGGACGTTACGCTCGCGAAGATGGTCGACACCTTCCTTGCGGCGCCGATTTATTCGCGCGCGGCGTCGGCACCCACCGTGTACAGCGCGGTCTATCGTCCCTGCGCCTTGACTGTCGACTACCTGTGGCCGGGCCACGTCATGACGCAGCGGATCGGATCGTTCGAACCCGCGGAGTACGTGCATGAATACGGCGACCTCATGAACTGAACCGAGCGGGGCCGGGCTGGGGCCAAAGGTGGCACCCGCTCATGAGCAGCTACCGTCGGCTTTCGGACGGGTTAACCTGCGATATGACTCCTAAGGGTCGGCAAGGTGAGCTCACCGCCTTATGAACCGGTCGATCGAGCCCGGCCAAGCCGAGCGGCAGCTGTTGGCGCCGGCCGCGAACTGGAGGTCTCGGCCACTATCGGCCGGTCGCAGGCGACCGCTTTGAGGTAGGCTGAAGCGCAATGGTTCTCGAGTCATATCCATTCAACTGGCGTACGCGTTCTCGCCGACCAAAATGAACATACGCCGTCTCATCGTCAGTCTCTTCATCAGCGTCCTCCTCGTTGCGGCGGCCTTTGGTGGGGCCGGCGAAGCTCTGAGTCGGCCTGCAACGGGATCTGTCGGCCCCGCGCCGTTGGATCTGCACGCCACCTCGGTCGTCATTCGCACAGCTTCCGGTGGAGCCGTTTCTGGTTGGCTTGTTCTTGGCCGGCCTCGCTCGGGTGCGGTCCTTCTATTGCATGGCGTACGGAGTGATCGGCGACAGATGATCGAACGTGCCAGGTTGCTCAGTGGTTTGGGGTATACGGCATTCCTGATCGACCTTCCCGCTCACGGCGAGAGCACTGGTGACCGAATCACATTCGGAGTTCGTGAAGCCGAAGGTGTCAGGGCCGCATTGGACTATCTCCGGAATCGACTCCCAGGCGAGAGAATCGGAATCGTCGGAGTGTCACTCGGTGCGGCATCTGCGGTGCTTGCGAAAGCGGTACCGTCACCGGACGCGGTTGTTCTGGAGTCCATGTTCCCAACCATTGCAGAAGCGGTCTCCGACCGGCTGGTAAGGCAGTTGGGGCCGGCCGGGCGATATCTGGCCCCGCCCTTGCTGTGGCAACTCCCGCTGCGTCTCGGACTGCATCCTGAACAGATTCAGCCAATCATGGACATCCCGTCGCTGAATGCGCCCGTCCTCATCGCCTCAGGCACAGCGGACGAGCACACAACCCTCGCGGAGAGCAAGCGCATATTCGAGGCGGCACGTGAGCCAAAACAATTCTGGGCAGTCGAAGGGGCTGCTCATGTAGACCTCTATAGGCATGGCCCAAAAGCGTATCAAAGCACGGTCCTGCCGTTCCTGGAAAAGCACCTCCGAAGTGGGATCTGATTCCTTCGTCAGCCACGTATGCAAGCGCTGGTGCTGCCTGCCAGCCGGGTCAGTTTCTGCCGCCCCGGGCCATGTGCTCGAATGCCGGAGGCCGGCCACGAACTGCCGGTGATGAACGTCCACTCGCGGCTGACCCGGCGGGCATGTCGCGGAGTGGGCTTCGTTCTAAAACGGCAACACCTCCGTCAGAATTCCCAGATATGGCCTACTTCACCGTTTCGCTGAATGAGCATGTCATAGCTTGCGCCGGCTCGCCGGAGGTAAGTGTGCTCACGGCAACTATCGTCGCAACGGCCCGCGGTGCCGCGCAGCTCACTCTCAATAGTTTGACTACCGCAGGTGGCGAACAACGTTCTGAGCACTGGCCATTGTGGAATCTCTCGCCGCAAGATCAGGTATGCATTGCGTACACCGCCGCGGGCAAAGTGACCATCCCAGTCAGCACGGGAGTCGAGCCGGACCTACCATTCGACGAAACCCTGGCCCGCCTTCGGCAGAGCTTTCCGCAACTGCCTGAGCCGCGGGCTAAAGCGTTCTCTCATACGCGCGCGCCGCGCCGCGCCTGTTTGAGCGTAACCACGGATGCTGGCTCAGGTGTCGAAGCCACTCTGGGCGATGCCGAGCTTCTGCAAGCGGTAGTGTGCTTTGTCGGTGCAACCTGCAATGTGGAAGTGCACTCCCTTTCTGTGCGGTCAGGCGGAACAACCAACGGTGTTCGCTGGCTGGTGGAACAGGTCGAGATCGGGCAATCGGTGAGGTTGACCTACACGGAATAGCCCCTCGCGGCACCGAAGTGCTCAAACACCGAGCGTCCGCTTGCGGGCGTTGAATGCAATCGCGCCACCGACTGCAATGGGTCGATAGCTCCGCTTCGCCGCTCGCGAGAGCAGCCGTTCGACCAGCTCGGCGCCGCAAACGGCCCTATCCCCTCGGGCGTTGCAGATCGGCCGCTCGGGCGCGTTGCGTGGGGCTCGACGCGAGGCGCGACGAACGCCTCCATTCGGTCCGAGCTATTGCTCGGCGGCTAGACATGCCCGAACACAACCAGCCTGACGCTGACGCTCGGCGCTCACATGCCGTCGCCCCCCCGGCCCATCAGCGTGAGGTGGATAGATGTATCCGCCGCTGCGCCAACTCTTCGAGGTGCGCGGACAGACGGTTGATCCAGACACGGCGCTGCTTGTCGTATGTGTGCAGGTTGTAGATCCCCTTTACCCCCTCCTGCATGTGCCCCAACATCGCCTCACCTACGTCGTCAGGGCACTCTAGCGACGTGAGGAAGGTGCGAGAGGTGCGCCGAAGATCATGCGGTGACCAGTGAGTGACCTGAAGACGTGGCCGAGCATGCTCCGGCCGCGTCTTGCTGTACGGCTGGTGGTAGTGCACCGCCGTCTGGATCGTCTTCTGCAACACGTGGCCACCTTCCCCTGGCGACGGAAACAGGTAGCCGTCATGCACCTCCATCCGCCGGCGGATGACATCGAGCGCCCTGCCCGCCAGCGGCACACGGAAGTCCGTGGCGTTCGCATGCCGCGCGTTCTTGGTCTTCATCTTCGGCACGGTCCACCACCAACCATCCTTTTCCTTTGAAATCTCGCCGGACTCCATCGCCATGATCTCGGCGCCTCGCGCGAGCGTCCACAGGTAGACCGTCAGCGCGTCCTCGATCAGGCGGGGAAAGTTCGGTAGCCAGGCGATGAGCGCACCCGCCTCCGCCGCACTGAGTGCACGCTTCGAGGTACCGATCGACTCGCCGGAGATCTTTTTGCCCTTCGAGCGCAGCCGCCCGCGCATGATCTGGCGCCACCAGTTCGGAGTGCTCTCCGGGATCCGCCCGGCGTCGAGCGCGTAGTCCCACGCAGCGCCCAGCTCGGCCCGCAGCTTCGCAGCCTGCACTGGGATGCGCTGCAGCGACTCCAGCAGGTCGAAGCATTGCCGCCGGGTCAGCGTGGAGGCCGGCTCCGAGTCGAGCGCGCCGAGCATCGTGTCGAACATGCGCCGCACTTCGATCGCCCCTTTGGGCTTGCGGGCTCGGTCGACGTGGCCCGTCAGGTAGTCGTCGCACAGGAGGCGCACCGTATACCCACGCTCCTGCTGCTCCTGTTTGGCTGCCACGCGGGCCGTCCGCTCGGCCTCCCGCGCTTGGCGCTTCGACAGCGCGGGATCGCCACCCGCATCGCGCTCCTCGCGCAAACGCTCCCACTCGGCCGCAGCCGCCGGAAACGACATCGCTGGCCACCGCCCCAGGCCGACTTGGCGCATCCGCGTGTCGACCGGACTGCGGTACCGATAGGTCCAAGCGCGTCGGGTTTGAGTGGCTTCGAGACGAAGGCCTGGGCAGCCGTCGATGGTAAGGTGCGCGCCTGGCTGAAGTGCCTTGGCTGCGCGGGCGTCGAACTGCATTGCGCTCCCTGCAAGCGTAGGTTTTCTGGAAGACCGGGTCGCAGCCCAGCGTAGGTTTCCATTTTAGAAGTCCGCAAACCTACGCAGAACGGCCAAGTTTCCCCAAGTTTTTATAGGCGCTGAAAAGTCCATCGTGACCATGTCATCCGACAAAAATACTCAGCAATTCAACGAGTTAGCTGAAGAAGCGGCCGCCAGCCGCGCTCCCGCGCCGGTCCCCGTTTCGGCCCACACCCCAATGATGCAGCAGTACCTGCGCATCAAGGCCGAGCACCCCGAGACGCTGGTGTTCTACCGCATGGGTGATTTCTACGAGCTGTTCTACGACGACGCGCGCCGCGCCAACAAGCTGCTCGACATCACGCTCACCAGCCGCGGCCAGAGCGGCGGCGAGCCGGTGGTGATGGCCGGCGTGCCGGTGCACTCGGTCGAGAGCTACCTGGCCAAGCTGATCAAGATGGGCGAGGCGGTCGCGATCGCCGAGCAGGTGGGCGACGTCGCCACCGCCAAGGGCCCGGTCGAGCGCAAGGTGGTGCGCGTGGTCACGCCCGGCACCGTCACCGACACCGAGCTGCTGGCCGACAAGCGCGACGCGCTGCTGCTGGCCGTCTCGCAGAAGACGCAACGCGGCACCACCAGCTACGGCCTCGCGTGGCTGGGCCTCAGCAGCGGCCAGCTCGGCCTCACCGAATGCACCGAGCGCGAACTGCCCGGCTGGCTGGCCCGGCTCAACGCCGCCGAAGTGCTGGTCGACCGCGAACAGGTGCCCGCCGCCGTCGCGCAATCGCGCATCGCGATCACGCACCGCCCCGGCTGGCAGTTCGACACCGCGCTCGGCCTGCGCAAGCTGTGCGAGCAGCTGCGCGTGGCCAGCCTCGCCGGCTTCAACGCACAGGAGCTGTCCACCGCCCAGGCCGCCGCCGCCGCGCTGCTGAGCTATGCCGAGCACACGCAAGGCCAGGCGCTGGCCCACGTGCGCGCGCTGCAGGTCGAACGCAGCGGCGACCTGCTCGACCTGCCGCCCACCACGCACCGCAACCTCGAACTCACGCAGACGCTGCGCGGCGACGACGCGCCCACGCTGCTGTCGCTGCTGGACACCTGCCGCACCGGCATGGGCAGCCGCGCGCTGCGCCACTGGCTGACGCACCCGCTGCGCGAGCGCATCGTGGCCACGCAGCGCCACGACGCGCTCGACGTGCTGCTCGAGCACGGCGTCGCGCCGCTGCGCGAAACGCTGCGCGGCGTCAGCGACGTCGAACGCATCACCGCCCGCATCGCGCTGCGCCAGGTGCGCCCGCGCGAGCTCACCGGCCTGCGCGCCACGCTGCAAGGCCTGCCCGCGCTGCGCGAGCGCGTGCCGCGCCAGGCGCTGCTGCTCGAGATGCTGGCCGAGGCGCTGACGCCTTCGCCCGCCATCGAAGAGCTGCTGCGCAGCGCCATCGCCGACGAGCCCTCGGTGCTGCTGCGCGACGGCGGCGTGATCGCGCGCGGCTTCGATGCGTCGCTCGACGAGCTGCGCGACATCAGCCAGAACTGCGACGCCTTCCTGATCGACCTCGAAACCCGCGAGCGCGCCCGCACCGGCATCGCCAACCTGCGCGTGCAATACAACAAGGTGCACGGCTTCTACATCGAGGTGACCCAGGGCCAGGCCGGCAAGGTGCCGATGGACTACCAGCGCCGCCAGACGCTGAAGAACGCCGAGCGCTTCATCACGCCCGAGCTGAAGGCCTTCGAGGACAAGGCCTTGTCGGCGCAAGAGCGCTCGCTGGCGCGCGAGAAGATGCTGTACGAGCAGCTGATCGACCAGCTGCAGGGCCACCTGGAGGCGCTGTCCGGCCTGGCGCGCGCACTGGCCAGCCTGGATGCGCTGGCCGCGCTGGCCGAACGCGCCGACACGCTGAACTGGACGCGCCCGGCCTTCGTGCGCGAGCCCTGCATCGACATCGCCGCCGGCCGCCACCCGGTGGTCGAAGCACGCCTGGCCGAGACCGGCGGCGGCAACTTCATGGCCAACGACTGCCGGCTCGACGCCGCGCGCAAGATGCTGGTGATCACCGGCCCCAACATGGGCGGCAAGAGCACCTTCATGCGCCAGGTGGCGCTGATCGTGCTGCTGGCCGCCATCGGCTCCTTCGTGCCGGCCGACGACTGCCGGCTCGGCCCGATCGACGCCATCCACACCCGCATCGGCGCGGCCGACGACCTGGCCAACGCGCAATCGACCTTCATGCTCGAGATGACCGAGGCCGCCGCGATCATCCACGGCGCCGGCGAGCAGTCGCTGGTGCTGATGGACGAGATCGGCCGCGGCACCTCCACCTTCGACGGGCTGGCGCTGGCCGGCGCCATCGCCAGCCACCTGCACGAGCGCAACAAGAGCTTCACGCTGTTCGCGACGCACTACTTCGAGCTGACCGAGTTCCCGGTCAAGCACGACCGCGCGCTCAACGTGCACGTGTCGGCCGCCGAGAGCGGCGACGACATCGTCTTCCTGCACGACATCCAGGCCGGCCCCGCCAGCCGCAGCTACGGCGTGCAGGTGGCGCGGCTGGCCGGCATGCCGGGCACCCTGGTGCGCCAGGCGCGTGCCACGCTGGAGGCGCTCGAGGCGCAGCAGCACGCCGGCAGCGCGCAGATCGACCTGTTCGCGGCACCGGCCCCCGAAGCCGAGAAGCCGGCCTCGGCCATCGATCGGGCGCTGGCGGCGCTCAACCCCGATATGCTGTCGCCGAAGGAGGCGCTCGACGCGCTGTACCGCCTCAAGACCCTGCAGGACACACCCACATGACCTACTGCGTGGGCATCAAGCTCGATGCCGGCCTCGTCTTCCTCTCCGACTCGCGCACCAACGCGGGCCTGGACCAGATCAGCACCTACCGCAAGATGATGGTGTACGAGAAGACGGGCGACCGCTTCATGGTGCTGCTGTCGGCCGGCAACTTGTCGATCTCGCAGTCGGTGCGCGAGATCCTGCAGGTCGAGAAGCTCGACAACGGCGACGAACCGCCGATCACGATCTGGAACGCCACCAGCATGTTCGACGCCGCCCGCGTGCTGGGCAGCGCGGTGCGCCGCGTCTACGACCAGGACGGCCCGTCGCTGAAGCAGGCCGGCGTCGACTTCAACGCCTCGATGATCCTCGGCGGCCAGATCAAGGGCGAGGCGATGCGGCTCTTCCTGGTGTACTCGGCCGGCAACTTCATCGAGGCGACGCGCGAGACCTGCTACTTCCAGGTCGGCGAATCGAAGTACGGCAAGCCGGTGCTCGACCGCATGATCACGCCGCAGACCGCGCTCGACGAGGCCGCCAAGTGCGCGCTGGTGTCGATGGATTCGACGCTGAAGTCCAACCTGTCGGTGGGCCTGCCGCTCGACCTGCTGGTCTACGAGGCGGATGCCTTCCAGTCGCAGCAGATGATCTGCATCGACGAGCGCAACCCGTATTTCGCGATGATCCGCAGCACCTGGGGCCAGAAGCTGCGCCAGGTGTTCGAGTCGATCGACGACCCGCACTGGGACGGCAGCGCCGCCGAGCACCCGCTGTGCGTGCCGTCCGAGCGCTACGAGCCGATGCGCAAGATCACGCACCCGGGCGAGAAGATCGTCTGATGGCCGCGCGCGGAAGCATCGTCTTCTCGCACGCCAACAGCTTCCCGGCCGGCACCTACCGCGTGCTGTTCGAAGCCTGGCGCGCCGCAGGCTACGCGGTGCATGCGGTCGAGAAATACGGCCACGACGAGCGCTACGGCGTCACCAGCAACTGGCCGCAGCTGCGCAACCAGCTGATCGCCTTCATCGAGGCCGAGGTGCACGGCCCGGCCTGGCTGGTCGGGCATTCGCTGGGCGGCTTCCTCAGCGTGCTCGCGGCGGCGAAGCGGCCCGATCTCGCGCGCGGCGTGGTGCTGATGGATTCGCCGCTGATCGGCGGGCTGCTGGCACGCACGCTGCAGCTGGCCAAGGCGACCGGCATCGGCAAGAGCCTGTCGCCCGGCAACGTCTCCCGGCGCCGGCGCCAGCACTGGCCCAGCGCCGAGGCCGCCCTGGAGCACTTCGGATCCAAGCCCGCCTTCGCGCGCTGGGCGCCGGGCGTGCTGCGCGACTACATCGCGGCCGGCCTCGAGCCGTCCGGCCACGGGCAGTCGCTGGCCTTCCGGCGCGAGGTCGAGACGCAGATCTACTACACGCTGCCGCACCACATCCCGCGGCTGCTGGCGCGCCGCCCGCTCGCCTGCCCGATGGCCTTCATCGGCGGCACGCAGTCGGCCGAGGTGCGCCAGGTCGGCATGAAGGCGACCGAGCGCTGGACCGAAGGCCGCATCTCGTGGATCGAAGGCTCGCACCTGTTCCCCTTCGAGCAGCCGGGGCAAGCGGCGGCCGAAGTGCTGCGCTGGCTGGACAGCTTCCAGTAGCCCGGATGGCACGCGCCTATAATCGCGCTTTACCACCACGGCATTTGCTCAACAGGCACATGCTGACCCTGCAATGACCAAGTTCGTCTTTGTCACCGGCGGTGTGGTGTCCTCGCTGGGCAAGGGCATCGCGGCTGCATCGCTTGCAGCGATTCTCGAATCGCGCGGCCTCAAGGTCACCCTCATCAAGCTGGATCCGTACCTCAACGTCGATCCGGGCACCATGTCCCCCTTCCAGCACGGCGAGGTCTTCGTCACCGACGACGGTGCCGAGACCGACCTGGATCTCGGCCACTACGAGCGCTTCATCACCACCCGGATGAAGAAAGCCAACAACTTCACCACCGGCCAGATCTACAAGAGCGTGCTCGAGAAGGAGCGCCGCGGCGACTACCTCGGCAAGACGGTGCAGGTGATCCCGCACGTCACCAACGAGATCCAGGAATTCATCAAGCGCGGCGCCGCCTTCGGCACCGACCACGCGGTCGACGTCGCGATCGTCGAGGTCGGCGGCACCGTCGGCGACATCGAATCGCTGCCCTTCCTCGAGGCTGCGCRTCAGATGAGCCTGCGCATGGGCGCCAACAACACCGCCTTCGTGCACCTGACCTACGTGCCGTGGATCGCCGCCGCCGGCGAGCTGAAGACCAAGCCGACCCAGCACACGGTGCAGAAGCTGCGCGAGATCGGCATCCAGGCCGATGCGCTGCTGTGCCGCGCCGACCGCCGCATCCCCGACGAAGAGCGCGAGAAGATCTCCCTCTTCACCAACGTCCCCGAATGGGGCGTGATCTCGGTGTGGGATGCCGACACCATCTACAAGGTGCCGCGCATGCTGCACGAGCAGGGCCTGGACGGCCTGATCTGCGACAAGCTGCGCATCAACACGCCGCCGGCCAACCTGAAGCGCTGGGACGCGCTGGTCGACGAGGTCGAGCACCCGAAGCGCGAGGTGACGATCGCGATGTGCGGCAAGTACACCGACCTGTCCGACTCGTACAAGTCGCTCAACGAGGCGCTGCGCCACGCCGGCATCCACAACCACGCCCGCATCAACATCGAGTACGTCGACTCCGAGACGCTGACCCCCGACAACGTCGGCCAGCTGGCCCGCTACGACGCGGTGCTGGTGCCGGGCGGCTTCGGCAAGCGCGGCGTCGAAGGCAAGATCCTGACCGCCCAGTTCGCCCGCGAGCACAAGCTGCCCTACCTCGGCATCTGCCTGGGCATGCAGGTCGCGACGATCGAGATCGCCCGCCACAAGGCCGGCCTGGCAGACGCCAACAGCACCGAGTTCGCGCCCGACACGCCGCACCCGGTGATCGCGCTGATCGACGAATGGCAGGACGCCGATGGCTCGATCCAGACGCGCGACGCCAACTCCGACCTCGGCGGCACGATGCGCCTGGGCGCGCAGAGTTCCGACGTGAAGCCCGGCACGCTGGCGCACGAGATCTACGGCGACGTCGTCAACGAGCGCCACCGCCACCGCTACGAAGCCAACGTCAACTACCTCGACAAGCTGCGCGACGCCGGCCTCGTGATCTCGGCGCTGACGCAGCGCGAGAAACTGACCGAGATCGTCGAGCTGCCGCGCACCGTGCACCCGTGGTTCATGGGCGTGCAGTTCCACCCCGAGTTCAAGTCGACGCCCTGGGACGGTCACCCGCTGTTCCGCTCCTACATCCAGGCGGCGCTGGCGCACCAGGCGGCGCGCTCGGACCAACAAACCGAAAAGGCGGCAGCATGAAGCTCTGTGGATTCGACGCCGGCCTCGACCGCCCCTTCTTCCTGATCGCCGGCCCCTGCGTGGTCGAGACCGAGCAGCTGCAGCTCGACGTCGCCGGCCAGCTGAAGGAGATGACGGCCGCGCTGGGCATCCCGTTCATCTTCAAGTCGAGCTACGACAAGGCCAACCGCTCGTCGGGCACCTCGTTCCGCGGGCCCGGCATGGAGCGCGGGCTGGAGATCCTGGCCAAGGTGAAGCGCGAGATCGGCGTGCCGGTGCTCACCGACGTGCACAGCGAAGACGAGATCGCCCGCGTGGCCGCCGTCGTCGACGTGCTGCAGACGCCCGCCTTCCTGTGCCGCCAGACCGATTTCATCCGCGCGGTGGCGCAATCGGGCAAGCCGGTCAACATCAAGAAGGGCCAGTTCCTCGCCCCCGGCGACATGAAGAACGTGATCGACAAGGCCCGTGCCGCGGCACGCGAGAAGGGCCTGCCGGAAGACAGCTTCATGGCCTGCGAGCGCGGCGCGAGCTTCGGCTACAACAACCTGGTCAGCGACATGCGCTCGCTGGCCATCATGCGCGAGACGAAAGCGCCGGTGGTGTTCGACGCGACCCACTCGGTGCAGCTGCCCGGTGGCCAGGGCACCAGCTCGGGCGGCCAGCGCGAGTTCGTGCCGGTGCTGGCGCGCGCGGCCGTCGCGGTCGGCGTGGCCGGCGTGTTCATGGAAACCCACCCGAACCCGGCCGAGGCGCTGAGCGACGGGCCGAACGCCGTGCCGCTCAAGCGCATGAAGGACCTGCTCTCGACCCTGGTCGAGCTCGATCGCATCACCAAGAAGAACGGCTTCCTCGAAGTCGATTTCAACTGAACTGCCCAAGGAAGACTGATGAGTGCCATTGTTGACATCGTAGGCCGCGAGATTCTCGACAGCCGCGGCAACCCGACCGTCGAATGCGACGTGCTGCTGGAGTCCGGCGTGATGGGCCGCGCGGCCGTGCCCTCGGGCGCGTCCACCGGCTCGCGCGAAGCGATCGAGCTGCGCGATGGCGACAAGAACCGCTACCTCGGCAAGGGCGTGCTGAAGGCGGTCGAGCACGTCAACACCGAGATCAGCGAAGCGGTGCTGGGCCTCGACGCTTCCGAGCAGGCCTTCCTCGACCGCACGCTGATCGACCTGGACGGCACCGAGAACAAGAGCCGCCTGGGCGCGAACGCCACGCTCGCGGTGTCGATGGCGGTGGCACGCGCCGCGGCCGAGGAAAGCGGGCTGCCGCTGTACCGCTACTTCGGCGGCTCGGGCGCGATGCAGATGCCGGTGCCGATGATGAACGTCATCAACGGCGGCGCGCACGCCAACAACAGCCTCGACCTGCAGGAACTGATGATCATCCCGGTGGGCGCCCCGAGCTTCCGCGAGGCGATGCGCTACGGCGCCGAGGTGTTCCACGCGCTGAAGAAGATCATCAACGACAAGGGCATGAGCACCGCGGTCGGCGACGAAGGCGGCTTCGCACCCAGCGTGGCCAGCCACGAAGCGGCGATCCAGCTGATCCTGCAGGCGATCGACAAGGCCGGCTTCACCGCCGGCGAGCAGATCGCGCTGGGCCTGGATTGCGCCGCCAGCGAGTTCTACAAGGACGGCAAGTACGTGCTGGGCGCCGAAGGCCTGACGCTGAGCGCGCCCGAGTGGACCGACATCCTCGCGACCTGGGTCGACAAGTACCCGATCATCAGCATCGAGGACGGCATGGCCGAAGGCGACTGGGACGGCTGGAAGCACATCACCGACCGGCTGACCCAGAAGGTGCAGCTGGTGGGCGACGACCTGTTCGTCACCAACACCAAGATCCTGAAGGAAGGCATCGACAAGCGCATCGCGAACTCGATCCTGATCAAGATCAACCAGATCGGCACGCTAACCGAGACCTTCGCCGCCATCGAGATGGCCAAGCGCGCCAACTACACCGCGGTCATCAGCCACCGCTCGGGCGAGACCGAGGATTCGACCATCGCCGACATCGCGGTCGGCACCAACGCCGGCCAGATCAAGACCGGCTCGCTGAGCCGCTCGGACCGCATGGCCAAGTACAACCAGCTGCTGCGCATCGAGGAAGACCTGGGCGACGTCGCGAGCTACCCCGGCCGCGCGGCGTTCTACAACCTGCGCTGACCGCCCTTCCGCTTCGACGTGCGCCTCGTCACCCTCGGCCTGATCGTGCTGCTGGTTCTCGTCCATGCCGAACTGTGGTTCGGCAAGGGCGGCGCGCCGCGCGTGATGGAGCTGCAGGCCAAGCTGGCCCAGAAGAAGGCCGAGAACGACGTGGCGCGCACGCGCAACGAGCGCCTGGTGGCCGAGGTCAGTGACCTGAAGGAAGGCCTGGAGATGGTCGAGGAGAAGGCGCGCTTCGAACTCGGCATGGTCAAGCCGGACGAGATCTTCGTCCAGGTGTCGACGGCGCGCCGCTAGCGATGCAATCGCTGTTCGCCGCAGCGTTCACGCTGTGGGGCTCCCCGGTGACCTGGCTGGAGGTGGCGGCCTTCGTGCTGGCGATCGCGATGGTGGTCTGCAACATCCGCGTCAACCCGATCGGCTGGCCGCTGGCCATCGCCAGTTCGCTGCTGTACGTGGCGCTGTTCTGGAACAGCCGGCTCTACGGCGATGCCAGCCTGCAGGTGTTCTTCGCGGTCGTCGCCGGCTGGGGCTGGTGGCAGTGGCTGCGCGGCCGGCAGGCCGATGGCTCGGTGCTGCGCGTGCGCTCGCTGGGCCCGCGCGGGCGCCAGGCGCTGCTGTTGGCCACCTTCGCGCTGTGGCCGGCGCTGGGCTGGTTCCTCAAGCGCTTCACCGACACCGACGTGCCCTGGTGGGATGCGTTCCCCACCGCCGCCAGCATCGCCGGCCAGTGGCTGCTCGGCCGCAAGTACGTCGAGAACTGGCCGACCTGGGTGGTCGTCAACACGGTCAGCATCGGGCTGTTCGCCTACAAGGGCCTGTGGCTGACGGTGCTGCTGTACGCGATCTTCGTCGCGATGTCGTTCGCCGGCTGGCGCGCCTGGGCGCAGCTGGAGCGTACGGCATGAGCTGCATCGTCGGGATCGTCGGTGCCGAGAGCACCGGCAAGACCACGCTGGCCGGCGAGCTGCACGCGGCGCTGTCCGGCGAAGGGCATGCGGTGGCGCTGGTCGGCGAGTACCTGCGCGAGTTCTGCGATGCGCGCGGTCGCACGCCGCGTGTCGATGAACAGGCCGGCATCGCCGATGAGCAGGCACGCCGCATCGCCGCCGCGGCCGCCTCGCACGACATCGTGATCGCCGACACCACGGCCTTGATGATCGCCGTCTACAGCGACCACATCTTCGACGACACCGGCTTGTACGACGAGGCACTGGCCGCGCAGCATGCCTGCACGCTGACGCTGCTGACGGCGCTGGACATCCCGTGGCAGGCCGACGGCCTGCAGCGCGACGGGCCGCACGTGCGCGCGCCGGTGGACGCGCTGGTGCGTGCGGCGCTGGAGCGCGGCGGCGTCGGCTACTCGATCATCGCCGGCACCGGCCCGGCGCGCCTGTCGCACGCGCTGCTGGCCGTGCGGCATGCGCTGCTGGCCCCATCGGTCGTCGACGAGGCCCGCGCGAACCCGCGCTGGCAATGGGTCTGCGAACGCTGCGGCGACGTCGAATGCGAACGCCACCTGCTGCCTACGTCATCGTCCCGGCAATGACCACCACGACGATCACCACGCCGATCGTCAGGTTCACCGCCACCCAGTCGCGGATCGACTTCAGCGCCGCACCGGCGGCCGGCCAGTCGCGGGCGGCGCTCGCGCGCTGCACCCGCTTGAACAGCGCGAACCGGATGTGCCCGAAGATCGCGACCATCAGCACGCCCAGGCCGGCCATCACCGTCCATTCGAGCGGCATGTTGAACGGCCCGCCGGTGGCCTGGGTGGTCGATGCGACGCGCCCGACCATCAGCCCGCCGCTCAGCACCGTGACCAGCGCCACCCACAGCACGATCGAGAAGAAGCGCTGCAGCACCGCCTGCATCAGCGGCACGCGCTCGGGCGGCGGCAGGTGCGCCGCGCCGGGCCGCAGGCAGAACAGCGCGAAGAACATGCCGCCCAGCCAGACGATCACGGACAGGAAGTGCACGGCCTTCAGGGCGGCGTAAAGCATCGCGCGTCTCCGGTGCTCAGTTCAGCGTGGTGCTGCTCGGCGGCTGGTCGCGCGCGAGCGTGAACAGCTCACCGACGTCGACCGCGTCGAAGTGGTACTTGATGCCGCAGAAGTCGCAGCCGACCTCGACCCGGCCCTGCTCGGCCACGACGCCGTCGACCTCCTCGCGGCCCAGGCCCTTCAGCATCGCGCCGACGCGTTCGCGCGAGCAGGTGCAGGCGAAGCGCGGTCCCAGCTCGCCGGTCATGGCCGGGAAGCGGCGCATCGTCTCTTCCCAGAACAGGCGGCGCAGCACGGTGTCGGCATCCAGCGTCAGCAGCTCCTCGCGCGTCAGCGTCGAGGCCAGGTGCGAGATGCGGTTGTAGGCCTCGTTCAGGCCGATCTCGTCCTCGTCGCTGCGCCCGCCCGACAGGTTGCCTTCGCCTTCCAGCGGCAGGCGCTGGATCAGCAACCCGGCGGCGACCTCGTCGTTGGCGGCGAGGATCAGCCGCGTGTCGAGCTGTTCAGACTGCAGCATGTAGTGCTCCAGCACCTCGGACAGCTTCTGCAGCGGCTCGCCGCGGTCGCCATGCAGCGCGACCACGCCCTGGTAGGGCTGCTGGCCCGGGCCGCGCGGCTTCGGATCGAGCGTGATCGCGCAGCGGCCCTTGCCGCCGGTGTTGACCATCGCCGCGAGCCGCGCATCGGCCGGCACCTCGCCGACCACCTTGGCGGTGGTGCGGAAGGCGAGATCGGACTGCACCTCGGCCACCGCCAGCTTGACCGGGCCGTCGCCGAAGATCTGCATCACGAGCGAGCCTTCGAACTTGATGTTCGACTGCATCAGCACCGCCGCCGCCGACATCTCGCCGAGCAGCGCGCGCACCGGCGCCGGGAACGCATCCGAGGCCTCGCTGCGCCGGCGCAGGATCTCGACCCACGAATCGGTCAGGCGCACCAGCATGCCGCGCACCGGCAGGCCTTCGAACAGGAACTTGTGCAACTCGCTCATCAGCTGATTTCTTTCAGGCCGGCCCGGTAGCGGTGGGCATTCTCGACATAGTGCTCGGCGGTCTTCGTGAGCCCGTCCATCTGCTCGGGGGTCAGCTGCCGCACGACGCGCGCCGGCGTGCCGAGGATCAGCGAGCCGTCGGGGAAGCTCTGGCCCTCGGTGACCAGCGCGCCGGCGCCGACCAGGCAGTGCTTGCCGATCTTCGCGCCGTTCAGGATCACGGCCTGGATGCCGACCAGCGAATGGTCGCCGATGCTGCAGCCGTGGATCATCGCCTGGTGGCCGACGGTGACGTACTCGCCGATGGTGGTCGGGAAGCCGGCATCGGCGTGCACGACGCTGTTGTCCTGGATGTTGCTGCCGCGGCCGATCTCGATGTGGTCGCTGTCGCCGCGGATCACGACGCCGAACCAGGCGCTCGCGCCGTCGGCAAGGCTGACGTCGCCGACCACGCGGGCACTGTCGGCCACCCAGGCAGTGGCGGCGAGGCGGGGCGTCAGGTCCCCGAGCTGGTAGACGGCCATGGCATGCCCGTGAATTGCGAAGCCTATGATTCTAGGGATGAACCCCCGACAACGCGCCCTGCAGGTCTTGTGCCTGGCCGATCCGGCTGACAAGGCGCAAGCGGCACGCGCGCTGTTCGCGACCCTGGACGCCGGTGCGATCGACCCCGGCGAGCACATCGACGCACCCGCGCAGTTGCCGGGCCGGCCCGAACGGCCGCGGCTGGTGCCGCCCAAGCAGGTCGCGATGCGCTCGGCCTTCACGCCCGAAGGCCGGGCCGCGTTGCTGCACGCCATTGCGCACATCGAGTTCAACGCCATCAACCTGGCGCTCGATGCCGCGTTCCGCTTCGACGGGATGCCGGTCGCGTTCTACGCCGACTGGCTGCGCGTCGCGAGCGAGGAGGCGCTGCATTTCACGCTGCTGCGCGAGCACCTGCGCAGCGGCGGCCACGACTACGGCGACTTCGATGCGCACGACGGCCTGTGGCTGATGACGCAGCGCACGGCCGGCGACGTGGTCGCGCGCATGGCGCTGGTGCCGCGCACGCTCGAGGCGCGCGGGCTGGACGCGACGCCGCCGATGCAGGCCAAGTTCCGCAAGGCCGGCGACGCGCGCACGGTCGAGATCCTCGACGTGATCCTGCGCGACGAGATCGGCCACGTCGCGATCGGCAACCACTGGTACCGCTGGCTGTGCCGGCGCGACGGGCTGGATCCGATCGCGCACTACGCGCAGCTGGTGCGCCAGTACGAGGCGCCGCGGCTGCGGCCGCCCTTCAACCGCGAGGCGCGCGAGGCCGCGGGGTTCAGCGCGGAGGAGATCGCTTTTCTCAGCTCGTAGCCCGGATGCCAATCCTGGCTACCTGGCCGGCTCGGCCACGAACCAACGCTTGAGCCCGAGGAAGTGCTTCTCGAACAGGTGGTACGACAGCATCGCCAGCGCCAGCGTCGCGAGCGTGCCCGCCACGACGTAGCCGATCGCCACGCCGTTGCCCGCATGCTCGTGCAGCCCGAGCGACTGCAGCAGCGGCTTGCCCAGCAGGTCGTGCAGGGGCTTGTGGAAGATGTACATCGCATAGCTGTAGCGGCCCAGCGCGCGCAGGGGCGCGAGCCGCAGCGCAGCAGTCCAGCCGCGCGCGCCCACCGCATCCCCCGCCGCCGCCGCCACCACGCCGAGCGCGAACACGACAGCCAGCACGCTGTAGCCGAGCGTCTGCCCGAGCGGCGAGGTGCGCGGATAGCCATGCGTCGCGACGAAGCCCAGCGCCGCCAGCACCAGTGCCGCGACGATCAGCTTCTGCCGCGCCGCCACCGCGCGCGCCGGGTTGCCGGGCAACTGCAGCCAGGCCGCCGCGGCACCGCCGATCGCCAGCGCGTCCAGCCGCGTGACGGTGAACGAGTACACCGGGTCCGGCCCGAGCCCCGCCGCCAGCATGCCGACACGCACCCCGAGGATCGCCACCGCGATCCATCCGCACCAGCGCAGCACCTGGCCCGCCGAGCGCCGGTGCACCAGCAGCGGCCACAGCAGGTAGAACTGCTCCTCCACCGCCAGCGACCAGAAATGCGGGAAGGCATGCGTGGCCGTGCCGTACGGCCCCGTCCAGTTGGAGAGATACAGCCACAGCCACAGCTGGTGCGGCGAGTCGGCCTGCCAGCGCACCGGCATCGCGTTCAATGCCGGCAACACGATGAAGGTCACCGCCAGCGTCGCGTAGTACAGCGGGAAGATGCGCAGGAACCGCCGGCCGAAGAACGCACGGTAGTAGTTCGGCGCATCCTGCGTCTGCAGCAGGATGCGCGTGATCAGAAAGCCGCTCAGCACGAAGAACAGCTGCACGCCGATCCAGCCCAGGTCGAAGGCCAGCTCCAGCACGCGCCCGGCCAGGTCGGGTGGCCCCTCGAGGATCTGGAAGTTGTGGCACAGCACCAGCACGATGGCCAGCCCGCGCAGCCCGTCGAGGGCCGGCAGTTGCTGGGGAATGCGTGCGGCCGGCGCAATCGGCGGGGCCACGCCGATCGCGGCGGAGGTGGAAGACATCGGCGCCGTTTGTAGCACCGCGACCGCCCCCGTGGCACCCCACGACTGCGGGCCGGACCGGCCGGGCGCATCTCCGGGAAAGCACGGCCGGCAGCTGCCGTACGCCCGTGCGGAAACCGGTTTCGGCAGGCTTACACTCCACCGGCCCGCGACTTGCTAGCTTGCGGACCCACCCACAACAGACAACCCCAGGGGTATCCATGACCACCTTGAACACCCGTCGATTCCTGCAAACCGCCGGGCTGGCCGTCGCCGGCCTGCTGCTGGCTGCCTGCAGCAAGCAAGAGCCCACCGCCGCTGCGCCCGCCGCATCGGCCCCGCCGGTCGCCGCCTCGGCCCCGGCGCCTGCCAAGGTCTACGCCGTCGGCACCGACGCCGCCTACGCACCGTTCGAATCGCAGAACGAGAAGGGCGAGATCGTCGGCTTCGACATCGAGGTCGTCAGCGCCATCGCCAAGAAGGCCGGCATCGAGGTCAAGTTCACCAACACGCCGTGGGAAGGCATCTTCAACACGCTGGCGCAGGGCGACCGCGACCTGCTGGTCTCGGCCATCACCATCACCGACGAGCGCAAGCAGACGATGGACTTCGCCGGCCCCTACTTCGACGCGCAACAGCTGATCGCCGTCAAGAAGACCTCGAAGATCAGCAAGTTCGACGACCTGAAGAAGCTGAAGGTCGGCGTGCAGACCGGCACCACCGGCGATGAAGTCGTCAGCAAGCTGCAGGGCAAGACCAGCACCAACATCAAGCGCTTCGAATCGACCCCGCTCGCGCTGAAGGAACTGGAAGCCGGCGGCGTCGACGCGGTCGTGGCCGACAACGGCGTGGTCATCAACTACGTCGCCAACAACGCCGACAGCAAGTTCAAGACGGTGGCCGACAAGGCCTTCGCGCCCGAGCAGTACGGCATCGCCGTCAAGAAGGGCAACACCGAACTGCTGGAGAAGCTGAACAAGGGCCTGGCCGACATCAAGGCCGACGGCACCTACGACCAGATCTTCGCCAAGTACTTCGGCGCGCCCGCGGCCGCCGCCGCGCCTGCCTCGGCCGCCTCGAAGTAAGCGTTCGCGGAGCCGGTCATGGATTTGCGCTGGAGCATTCTGGCCGGCTACGGCCCGCTCTTCCTGTCGGGCCTGTGGACGACGATCCTGCTGACGCTGATCGCGATCGGCGCCGGGCTGCTGCTCGGCGTGCTGCTCGGCCTCGTCAGCAGTTCGCGCGACGCGCCGCCGCCCAAATCGGCGCCGGCGCGCTGGCTGCTGGCCGGGCTGCGCACCGCCACGCTCGGCTACGTCACCTTCTTCCGCGGCACGCCGCTGTTCGTGCAGATCCTGCTGGTGCACTTCGCGCTGATGCCGGCGCTGATCCACCCGGACACCGGCTGGCTGCTCAGCGGCGAGGCGGCGCGCGAGTTCCGCCAGTCCCACGGCGCGTTCTTCTCCGGCGCGCTGGCACTGTCGCTGAACGCCGGCGCGTACATCTCCGAGATCTTCCGCGCCGGCATCCAGAGCATCCACCTCGGCCAGACCCAGGCCGCCTACAGCCTGGGCCTGACCCATCCGCAGGCAATGCGCTTCATCGTGCTGCCGCAGGCCTTCCGCCGCATGATGCCGGCGCTGGTCAACGAGGGCATCACGCTGATCAAGGACTCGTCACTGGTCTCGGCCATCGGCCTGGCCGAGCTGGCGCTGGCCGCGCGCACCGTCGCCGGCACCTACTCGCGCTACTGGGAACCGTACCTGGCGATCTCGGCGCTGTACCTGGCGCTCACGCTGCTGCTGTCGCTGCTTGCGAAGCGCCTGGAAGCGCCTGCTCACTTGCGCGGGCGCTGAGCCCCGGCCCCCCGGGGCCGGCTGTCGTGTCCAGACAACGTTTCAGTGTGTGTTTTGCGTCTTCCAACCTGCCGTTTTCGCGAACGAAGGTCAGCACGCATACCATTTGAAACTTGCACCTTCAAGACAAAAGCAAGGGTGCAGTAGGTATACGCAATCCCAACCCCAAGGAACGCCTTCATGAAACGCTCCCTCATCGTTGCCGCGCTGGCTACCGTCGCCGCTGGCACCTCGTTCGCGCAAAGCAGTGTCACCATCTACGGCCGCCTGAACGAGTCCGTCGAACGCCAGAAGACCGGCGACGACAGCATCTACGCCCTGCAGAACAACGCCTCGCGCATCGGCTTCAAGGGCGTCGAAGACCTGGGCGGCGGCCTGAAGGCCGGCTTCCAGCTGGAACACGGCTTCAACGCCGACAACGGCAAGCAAAGCCAGACCGCCTTCTGGGCCCGCCAGTCGGAAGTGTTCCTGCAGAGCGCCGAGCTGGGCACGCTGCGCCTGGGCAACTTCACGAGCGAGTCGTACTACGCGACGGCCGACTACGTGAGCATGCACAACCACGACACCGGCACCTCGTCGGACGCGCTGTACCAATACGTCATGCGCGACACGAACAAGGTCGCCTGGCGCGCTCCGGAATTCGTGAAGGACCTGTCGCTGGAAGCGGCCGTGTCGGCAGGCGAAGGCGCCGCTGGCCAGGAAAAGGCCTATGACCTGGCGGCCAACTACTCGGTCGGCAACCTGGCCGTGGGCGCCGGCTTCTCGAAGAACAAGGCCGACAAGCAGTTCGCCGTGCGCGCGCTGTACACGCTGGGCGCCTTCACGTTCGGCGGCTACTACCAGCGCGCCGAGCTGGGCAGCACCTTCCAGCCGCTCGACGGCAAGGTCAACATCGTCCGCCTGTCGGGCATGTACGCCGTCGGCGCCTCGGAGTTCCACCTGAACTTCGGCGTGGCCGGCAAGGTCGACCACATCGACGACACCGACTCGCGCCAAGCCACCGTCGCGTACAACTACAACCTGAGCAAGCGCACCAAGGTCTACGCCTTCTACACGAAGGTCGACAACAAGGCGCTGTCCGGCTACGCCACCGGCTTGCCCGGCGTCGACTTCAGCTCGATCGCCGCAGGCATCCGCCACAACTTCTGATCCCTGCATACGCAGGATCGAAGCAGAAGGGCCGGTCGAAAGACCGGCCTTTTTTTTTGTCAGCCGAGGAAGTAGCGCTTCAGGCCGGCAAGCACCATCTCCACCGCGATGGCGGTGAGCACCAGGCCCATCAGCTTCTCGATCGCTGAGACGACCGAGTCGCCGAGCAGGCGGCGGATGCGGTCGCACAGCACCAGCACCGCGCCCGACACGGCCATCGCCGCCGTCAGCGCCGCCACCCAATCGAGCAGGCGGTCGGGCTGGCGCGACGCCAGCAGCAGCACCGTCGCCATCGCCGACGGCCCCGCCAGCAGCGGAACGGCCAGCGGGAAGATCAGCGGCTCCTTGCCCTCGGGCGTGCCGTACACGCCGCCCTCGTGGCTGAAGATCATCCGGATCGCCACCATCAGCAGGATCACGCCGCCCGCCACCTCGAGCGAACGCTCGGACAGGTGCATCACCCGCAGGAAGGGCTCGCCGAAGAACATGAAGAAGAACAGCACGCCGAATGCGATGCCGACCTCGCGCAGCGCGACCCAGCGCCGCCGGTGCCTCGGCACCTCGCGCATGATCGGGATGAAGATCGGCAGGCTGCCCAGCGGGTCGAGCACCAGCAGCAGCAGGATGAAGGCGGAGAAGAAGCTGTGGTCCATGGGCGCCCAGGTCAGCGTCCACGCCAGAAGAGGGCGTCGAGTTCTTTCATCGTGATCTGGCGCCAGGTGGGCCGGCCGTGGTTGCACTGGTCGGACCGCTCGGTGCGCTCCATGTCGCGCAGCAGCGCATTCATCTCGTCGATCGTCAGCTGCCGGTTCGCGCGCACCGCGCCATGGCAGGCCATGGTCGACAGCAGCTCGTCCTGCGCGCGCTGGATCACGCTGCTGGCGTCGTACTGGGCCAGCTCGGCCAGCACGCTGCGCGCGAGCTCGACCACGTCGCCACCGGCCAGCGCCGCCGGCTGCGAGCGCACCGCGAGCGTCGTGGCCGACAGCGGCGAGACGTCCAACCCCAGCGTGCGCAGGTTGTCGGCCTGGGCCTGCGCGGTCGCGATCTCCTGCGCGGTGGCGGAGAACGTGGCCGGGATCAGCAGCGGCTGGCTGTCGATCGCCGTGCTGCCGAGGCTGGCCTTCAGCCGCTCGTAGACGATGCGCTCGTGCGCGGCGTGCATGTCGACGATGACGAGGCCGTGGCTGTTCTCGGCCAGCACGAACACGCCGCCGATCTGCGCGACGGCACGGCCGAGCGGCCATTCGTCGCGCTGGAAGTCGATCGCCGCCGGCGCGTTGGTGGATGCGTTGGCGGCCGGCGCCACCGCGCGCGGCGCGGACGCCGACTCCCCGCCCCACAGCACCGCCACCTGCTGCAGGCCGAGGCCGGCCTGCACCTGCGGGCGCATCGGCGCCGGCGCGAACCCACCGCCGCCGAAGGACGATGGCCGCGCCGCCGGCACGCTGTAGCCCGCGAGATGCTCGGACGCCAGCAGCACGCCGGCCACGCCACCCGCCTCGTCCGCCGCGGCCGTCGCCGCGCGCGGCGCCGCCAGCGCCGCCTCGATGGCGCGCCGCACCGCCTGGTGCACTTCGCGCGAATCGCGGAAGCGCACCTCGATCTTGGTCGGGTGCACGTTGACGTCGACCCGGTCGGGCGCGATCTCGATGAACAGCACGTAGGCCGGCTGGCGCCCGCCGTGCAGCACGTCTTCGTAGGCCGAGCGCACGCCGTGGGCGATCAGCTTGTCGCGCACGCAGCGGCCGTTGACGTAGACGTACTGCTGGTCGGCGCGCGCGCGTGCCGCGGCCGGCGTGCCGGCCCGGCCGGTGATGCGCATCGGGCCGGCTTCCAGCATCACCTCGCAGCTCTGCTCGACGAACTCGTCGCCCATCACGTCGCGCACGCGCTGCGCCTGCGCCGCGCGGCGCCATTGCTGCGACAGCTTGCCTTCGTGCCACACCGCGAAACCGACGTCGGGCCGCGCCAGCGCATGGCGCCGCACCGCATCGAGGCAGTGGGCGAACTCGGTCGCGTCGGTCTTCAGGAACTTGCGGCGTGCCGGCGTGTTGAAGAAGAGCTCGCGCACCTCGACGCTGGTGCCGGTGCCGCGCGCGGCCGGCACCAGCTCGCCCGAGCGCGCATCGATGCGCTGCGCATGCGGCGCGCCCTCGGTGCGGCTGGCGATGCTGAGCTCGGCCACCGATGCGATGGCGGCCAGCGCCTCGCCGCGGAACCCCATCGTGACCACGCCTTCCAGCTCGGCCAGCGAGGCGATCTTGCTGGTGGCATGGCGGCGCAGCGCCAGCGGCAGCTCGTCGCTCGGGATGCCCTGGCCATCGTCCTCGACCAGGATGCTGCGCACGCCGCCGGCCACCAGCTTGACGGTGACCTCGCGGCCGCCAGCATCGAGCGCGTTGTCGACCAGCTCGCGCACCACCGAAGCGGGCCGCTCGACCACTTCGCCGGCGGCGATCTGGCTGATCAGTTCGTCGGGCAGCTCGCGGATCGGACGGCGGGGGGCGGGCTGCAAAAGGGCATTCATCGCGGAATTGTAGGAGCGTCGCGAGGCGTCGTGATAATCCGGCGATGCACGACCTGACCCTGCTCATCACCCTTGCCGGCGGCCTGGCCTTCGCACTCGTCTTCGGGGCGCTGACGCGCCGCATCGGCTTGTCCACGCTGGTCGGCTACATGCTCGCCGGCATCGTCGTCGGGCCCTTCACGCCGGGCTTCGTCGCCGATGCGGGGCTCGCGTCGCAGCTGGCCGAGATAGGCGTGATCCTGCTGATGTTCGGCGTCGGCATGCACTTCCACCCGCAGGAGCTGCTGCGGGTGTGGAAGCTCGCGGTGCCGGGCGCCATCGGCCAGAGCATCGTCGCCGGCATCGCCGGCTGGGCGCTGGCGCGCTACTTCGGCTGGTCGCACGCGGCCGGCGCGATCTTCGGCATGGCGCTCGCGGTGGCCAGCACGGTGGTGCTGATGCGCATGCTGGTCGAGCAGAACCGGCTGGCCAGCCGCGACGGCCACGTCGCGGTGGGCTGGTTGATCGTCGAGGACCTGTTCACCGTCGGCGCGCTGGTGGTGCTGCCGCTGCTCGCGCCGTCGGCCGGCGGCGCGGCGGGGTCGCTGGGCATGGCGCTGCTGATGGCGCTGGGCAAGGTGGTGGTGTTCGCTCTGCTGGTGGGCGTGGTCGGCACGCGGGTCGTCGGGCGCCTGCTCGAGAAGGTGGCGCGCACGCAGTCGTCGGAGCTCTTCACGCTCACGGTGTTCGTCGTCGCGCTCGGGGTCGCGGTGCTGGCGGCCGAGGTGTTCCACGTGTCGGTGGCGCTCGGCGCCTTCTTCGCCGGCCTGGTGGTGGGCCAGTCGCGCTTCGGGCCGCAGGCCGCGGCCGACATGGCGCCGTTCCGCGACGTGTTCTCGGCGCTGTTCTTCGTCTCGGTCGGCATGCTGTTCAACCCCGGCTTCGTGCTGCAGCAGCCGTGGATGGTGGCGGGGGTGCTGGCGATCGTGCTGGTGGTCAAGCCGCTGATCGCGGTGCTGATCGTCACGCTGCTGCGCGAGCCGCCGCGCACCAGCGCGACAGTGGCGGTGGGCCTGGCGCAGATCGGCGAGTTCTCGTTCATCCTCGCGAGCCTGGGGCTGTCGATCGGCGTGCTGCCGCGCGAGGCGATGGATGCGCTGGTGGTGGGGGCGATCGTGTCGATCGCGGTGAACCCGCTGCTGTTCCGCTGGATCGGCAAGCGCGTCGCCGAACCGGGGCTGGCGCCGCCGCAGCCCGCCGCCGCCGAGCCGCCCTCCTCCGCCGCAGCCGTCGTGCTGTGCGGCTACGGCGCGCTGGGCAAGCGCATCGCGGCGCACTGCATCGAAGGCGGCATGGCGGTCTCGGCCATCCACCACGATCCCGACCTGGACGCGGTGCCGGGGCTGGTACTGGTCTTCGGCGACCCGACGCGCGCCGAGGTGCTCGAAGCCGCCGGCATCGCCGACGCCCGCCTGCTGGTGGCCGCCGACCTGGGGCTGCCCGACAAGATCCGGGTCTGCACGCTGGCGCGGCGGCTCAACCCGCGCATCGTGATCAGCGGCAGCGCGAACACCGATGCCGAGCGGGCCTGGCTGGAAGAGTTCGGCGCGCAGTTCGTCAGCGACGGGCGCGACGAGCAGAGCGCGCAGATGGCGCGGGCGATCAAGGCCTTGCTCTGATAATCCGACGCCATGGACATCCTGCAATTTCTCCTCGACTTCATCCTGCACGTCGACGTGCACCTCGCGAACTTCGTCGCGGCCTACGGCACCTGGGTGTATGCGCTGCTGTTCCTGATCATCTTCGTCGAGACCGGCGTGGTGGTGATGCCCTTCCTGCCGGGCGATTCGCTGCTGTTCGTGGTCGGCGCGCTGTGCGGCGCGGGCCTGATGAACCTGCCGCTGTCGATCGGGCTGCTGGTGGCCGCGGCCATCCTCGGCAACCAGAGCAACTACACGATCGGGCGCTTCTTCGGGCCGCGCGTGTTCCAGTGGGAGAACTCGCGCTTCTTCAACAAGCGCGCCTTCGAGCAGGCGCATGCGTTCTACGAGAAATACGGCGGCATCACGATCATCGCGGCGCGCTTCATGCCCTTCCTGCGCACCTTCGCGCCCTTCGTCGCCGGCGTCGCGCAGATGACGCGCAGCAAGTTCACGTTCTACGACGTGACCGGCGGCGTGCTGTGGGTCGGCGGCGTCACGCTGGCCGGCTACCTGTTCGGCAACATCCCGTGGGTCAAGGAGCACCTGGACAAGATCATCTGGGGCGCGATCCTGCTGCCGGGGTTGCTGGTGCTGTTCGGGGCGTGGAAGGCGCGGCGTACCCAGGCCGCGTGAATGCATCCCGGATTGGCATCCGGGGTCGTCACAACTGACGTTGTCTTGCCAGTGGCGGGTTCTTCGCGAAGTAGCGCCTGATCCCCGTCGTCAGCGCCTCCACCAGCCGGCCCTGGTATTCCGGGTCGCGCAGCTTGGCTTCCTCCTCCGGGTTCGAGATGAACGCGGTCTCGACCAGGATCGACGGGACGTCCGGCGCCTTCAGCACCGCGAAGCCCGCCTGCTCGACGCTGCCCTTGTGCAGCTTGCCGACCTTGCCGATCTGCCCCAGCACCTCGCCGCCGAGCTTCAGGCTGTCCTTGATCTGCGCGGTGGTGCTCATGTCGAGCATCGCGCGCAGCACCGCTGCATCCTTGGCCTTGAAGTTGACGCCGCCCACCATGTCGGCCGCGTTCTCCTTGTCGGCCATCCAGCGCGCCGCGGTGCTGCTGGCGCCATGCTGCGACAGCGCGAATACCGAGGCGCCGCGCGCCTTCGGCGTCAGGAAGGCATCGGCATGGATGGACACGAACAGGTCGGCCTGCACGCGCCTGGCCTTGCGCACGCGGTCTTGCAGCGGCACGAAGAAGTCGGCATCGCGCGTCATCATCGCGCGAAAGCCCGGCAGCGCGTTGATGCGGTCGCGCAGCTTCAGCGCCACCTGCAGCACCACGTCCTTCTCCCGCAACCCGCTCGGGCCGCTGGCACCGGGATCCTCGCCGCCATGCCCGGGATCGAGCGCGACGATGATCAGCCGGTCGATCCGGCCCTGCGTCATCGCGGGCGCCGAGGCGGCCCCGGCCTCGAGAGGGCCCTGCGCAGCGGGCGTCGATTGCGACGCCGCAGCGACCGGCGGCGCCGGCAGCGGCCGGATGTTCACGTCCGGCGGCTTGCCGATCTTGCCGATGAACTGGCCCAGCGCGTCCTGCACCTCCTGCGCCGCCCGCTGCTCGGCCTGCTCCTTGTCCTTGATCAGCGCCAGCAGCGGATCGCGCTCGTGCGTCGGGTACAGGTCGAACACCAGCCGGTGCTGGTAGGCCGCCACCGGCGCCAGCGTGAACAGCTGCGGCGCGGTGGCCTGCTTCAGGTCGATCACCAGGCGCACGATGCGCGGCTGGTTCTGGCCGACGCGCACGCCGCCGATGAACGGGTCGTCCGAGCGCACCTTGCCGACGATCTCGCGCAGCGCCGGGCTCAGCTCCAGCCCGTCGATGTCGATCACCAGCCGGTTCGGGTTCTCGGCCAGGAAATGCTTGACCGACAGCGCGCTGTCCGATTCCAGCGTCACGCGCGTGTACTCGGCCGCCGGCCAGACCCGCACCGCGACGATGCTGGCGCCGAAGGCCAGCTCGCGCACGCCCAGCAGCAGCACGACGCTGCCCAGGCCTTTCAATGCAGCGCGCCGCCTCATGACAGCAGCTCCACGCCGCGCGGCGTCTGCGCCGTCAGTTGCACGTGGCGCTCGCCTTCGCCCGGTTCATCCTCTGGTTTGTCATCTCCGAGGGCGATGTCGATGCGCAAATCGGCCAACGGCAGCAGCGCCTGCGCCTGCTCCGGCCATTCGGCGATCTTCAGCCCGGGTGCGCCGAAGACGTCGCGGAAACCGGCATCCTCGAACTCCTGCGGGTCCTTGAAGCGGTAGAAATCGAAATGCGAGATCGGCGCGCAGCCCGGCAGCGGATACTGCTCCATCACGGCGTAGGTCGGGCTCTTGATGCGCCCGGTGACGCCCAGGGCCTGCAGCAGGTGGCGCGTGAAGGTGGTCTTGCCGGCGCCCAGCGGGCCGTGCAGCTCGACGAAGGCGTCGCGCAGCGCGGGATGCGCCGCCAGCCGCTGCGCGGTGGCGGCGCAGGCGGCCTCGTCGGGCCAGTGCAGCGATCGGGTTTCTAGAATCGTCAAATGACCGAAGCTCAGCAGTTGGACGGTGACGGCCTCGTCGCGCAATTGCGCGACTGGGGCCTCGCGCTCGGATTTTCACAGATCGGCGTGGCCGATGTGGATCTGTCGTCCGCCGAACCCGGCCTGCTGGCATGGTTGCGCAACGGTTTCCATGGCGAGATGGCCTACATGGCCGCCCACGGGCTGAAGCGCGCGCGCCCGGCCGAGCTGGTGCCGGGCACCGTGCGGGTGATCACGGCGCGCATGGACTACCTGCCCCGCCGCACCGCAACCGACACGCCGGACGACTGGCAGGCCATCGAATGGCAGCGCCTGGCCGCGCCGGCCCAGGCCGCGGTGTCCCTCTATGCCCGCGGCCGCGACTACCACAAGGTGTTGCGCAACCGGCTGCAGAAGCTGGCCGACCGCCTGCAGGAAGAAGTGGGACCGCGCGGCCACCGCGTGTTCACCGACTCGGCCCCGGTGCTCGAGGTGGAGCTCGCGTCGCGCAGCGGCATCGGCTGGCGCGGCAAGCACACGCTGACGCTGCACCGCGAGGCCGGCTCGATGTTCTTCCTCGGCGAGATCTACGTCGACCTGCCGCTGCCGCTGTCGACGCCGGTCAGCGGCCACTGCGGCAGCTGCAGCGCCTGCCTGGACGTCTGCCCGACGCAGGCCATCGTCGCGCCCTACCGCATCGATGCGCGGCGCTGCATCTCGTACCTGACGATCGAGCACGCCGGCCCGATCCCCGAAGAACTGCGCCCGGCGATGGGCAACCGCATCTACGGCTGCGACGACTGCCAGCTGGTGTGCCCGTGGAACAAGTACGCGCAGCGCAGCCCGCTGCCCGATTTCGACGTGCGCGACGCGCTGGCCGCGCCGACGCTGCGCGCGCTGTGGGCCTGGAGCGAGGACGAGTTCCTGCGCCACACCGAAGGCAGCGCGATCCGCCGCATCGGCCACGCACGCTGGCGCCGCAACCTGGCGGTGGCGATCGGCAATGCGCTGCGCGACCCGGCGACGCCGCCGGCCGAACGCGAGGCGCTGGCGCAGGCCCTGCGCGACGAACGCGGGCAGGTCGACGAACTGGTGCGCGAGCACATAGACTGGGCGCTTCGCGCGTGACCCGTGGCAGTCGAACGGCACGAACATTGCTCAACCCGGTGTTGTCTTCAACGAACTGCCCCCGCATGCCTGTCCGCCGTCTGCTGTCGCTGCTGTTCCTCGCCTTCTTCGTTTCATCGGCCGCCGCCGCCCCCCGCTGCCTGAGCGATTGCACGCCGCGCATCGGCATCGTCTCGGCCTTCGGCGCCGAGGCCGACATCCTGGTCGCCAACACGCAGGGCCGGCGCACCTGGACGGTCAACGGCAACCGCTTCACCACCGGCACGCTGCGCGGCAACAAGGTCGTCATCGTGCTGAGCGGCGTCAGCATGATCAACTCGACGATGGTCACGCAGCTGATGCTCGACCATTTCCGCGTGCAGCGGCTGATCATGAGCGGCATCAGCGGCGGCGTGAACCCGGCCCACCACGTCGGCGACGTGATCGTGCCCGAGCGCTGGGCCATGCCGCTCGAGGTCTACTGGAGCCATGACGGCGCGCCGCCCGCGCCCTGCGGTGCGCCGGGCGACGTGAGCTGCCTGGGCCTCAAGTTCGCCGAGGTGAACGGCAAGATGGTGCCGCCCTTCGTCGGCGCCGCGCCCATCGGCGGCCTGTTCATGCGCCAGAACTTCGTGATGAGCAGCGCCCGCGCGCCGCAGGGCGAGTACCGTTTCGACTACGAGGCCGATCCGGCCATGCTGGCGGTGGCGCGCGCCATCGCACCGGCGCTGGCGCGCTGCGGCCCGAAGGCGTTCAAGCCGGGCGTGACCGAGCCCGACCCGAAGCTGTGCGTGGCCACGCAGCCGCGCGTCGTGGTCGGTGGGCGCGGCGTGTCGGGCACGCTGTTCCTGGCCAACCCGGCCTACCGCACCTATCTGTTCGAGCAGTTGCAGGCCGAGACCTTCGAGATGGAAACCGCGGCGCTGGCCCACGTGGCGCACGCGAACGGCGTGCCCTACATCGCCTTCCGCAGCCTGAGCGACCTGGCCGGCGCCGAGGAATTCAACGCCGACGTCGGCGCCCTCTTCCTGAGCGGCCTGGCCGAAGCCAACGAGGCCGCGGTGACGATGGACTTCCTCGAGGCCTGGGCCAAGACCGACAAGAAGAACCCTTCCCGGAGACGCAAGCCATGAAGACGAAGACGTTCGCCGCCGTGCTGCTGGCGCTGGCCGCCCCGCTGGCGTGGGCCCAGCCGGTGGCCACCCCGCGCCCGCTGAAGGTGCTGATCATCTCGATGTTCGAACCCGAGGCCGCGCCGTGGATCGCGCCGCTGAAGCTGACCGACAGCATCCCGGTGCCCGGCCTGCTGCCCGAGAGTCCGGCCTTGCGCTGCAACGCCGACGACGTGTGCCTGCTGACCGCGGGCATGGGCCATGCCAACGTCGCCGCGTCGACGATGGCGGTGACGCTGGACCCGCGCTTCGACCTGCGCCAGACGTATTTCCTGATCGCCGGCATTGCCGGCATCGACCCAGCGCGCGGCACGCTGGGCACCGCCGCGTGGGCGCGCTACCTGGTGGACTTCGGCATCGCGCACGAGCTGGATGCGCGCGAGATGCCCAAGGGCTGGGCGTCCGGCTATTTCGGCATCATGACCCGTGGCCCGGGGGAGAAGCCGAAGCTCGAGTACCACACCGAGGTGGCCCAGCTCGACGAGGCGCTGCTGCAGAAGGCGCTGGCGCTGACGAAGAACGCGCCGCTGGCCGACAGCGACGCGGCCAAGGCCTACCGCAAGCGCTACAAGCAGGCACCGGCCAACCAACCGCCCACCGTCACGCAGTGCGACACGCTGGGCGGCGACACCTGGTGGCACGGCCACAAGCTGGGCGAGCAGGCGCGCGCCTGGACGCGCGTGCTGACCGACGGCAAGGGCGTCTACTGCACCACCCAGCAGGAGGACAACGCCACCTACAACGCGCTGGCCCGTGCCGGTGCGTCCGGCAAGGTCGACATCAAGCGCCTGGCCGTGCTGCGCACCGCATCGAACTTCGACCGCCCCCATTCGGGGCAGAGCGCCTATGCGTCGCTGATGGCGTCGACCGCCGGCACGCCGGGCGGCTTCGTGCCGGCCACGCAGAACCTGTACGCCGTCGGCGGCCTGCTGGTGAACGACATCGTCAGCCACTGGGAGCAGTGGAAGCTCGGCGTGCCGGCGCCCTGACGGCCTGATGCACCGCAAGGTGGCATGGCAGTTGCTCACCGCCTTCCGATTCCCCACCCACACGGATGTATCCCATGCCCCATCAAGCGGCCCCGTTCGCGCTGAAGCGCACCTCCTTCTCGATCGGCCTGGCGCTCGCGGCGCTGGCCGCCCAGGCGCAGGACGCCGGCACCCCGCCGGTGGCCGGCGTGCTGGCCCCGGTGACCGTGACGGCCGAGCGCCGCACGGAGAATGCCAAGGACGTGCCGATGTCGATCTCGACGCTGAGCGGCGAGAAGCTGGACGTGCTCAATTCGTCCGGCGAGGACGTGCGCATGCTGTCCGGCCGCGTGCCCAGCCTGAACATCGAGTCGTCGTTCGGCCGGGCCTTCCCGCGCTTCTACATCCGCGGCTACGGCAACACCGACTTCCACCTGAACGCATCGCAGCCGGTGTCGCTGATCTATGACGACGTGGTGCAGGAGAACCCGATCCTGAAGGGTTTCCCGGTGTTCGACCTCGACCGCGTCGAGGTGCTGGCCGGCCCGCAGGGCACCTTGTTCGGCCGCAACACGCCGGCCGGCGTCGTCAAGTTCGAATCGGTCAAGCCGCAGCTGAAGAAGAACGAAGGCTACGGCAGCATCAGCTACGGCACGTTCGGCACCACCAACGTCGAGGGCGCGTGGAACGCGTCGGCGAGCCCGGATTTCGCGGCCCGCGTGTCGATCCAGTCGCAGCACCGCGACGACTGGGTCGACAACAACTACCGCCCGGCGCAGACCGACAAGCTCGAGGGCTACGACGACAACGCGATCCGCCTGCAGGCGCTGTACCAGCCGAACAGCAGCTTCAGCGCGCTCGGCAACGTGCACATGCGCGACCTGAAGGGCACGGCGCGCGTGTTCCGCGCCAACATCATCAAGCCGGGCACGAACGACCTGGTCGACGGCTTCGACGAGAAGTCGGTCACGATCGACGGCAAGAACGAGCAGACGCTGTCGAACTTCGGCACCAGCCTGCGGCTGCGCTGGGCCTTCGACACGGTGGCGCTGAACTCGATCACCGGTTTCGAGCACCTGTACACCTACAGCCGCGGCGACGTGGATGGCGGCTATGGCGCGCCGTACGCGCCGGGTGGCGCCTATGGCCCGGGCTTCATCCCGTTCTCCAGCGAGACCTCGGACGCGCTGAACGGCCACCGCCAGTACTCGCAGGAGTTCCGCCTCGAGTCGCTGGGGGCCGGCCCGCTGAAGTGGCAGGGCGGCGTGTACCTGTTCCGCGAGAGCTACCTGATCGACAGCATCAGCTACGACACCATCTTCCACGGCCCCGACACCTCGGTGCAGACGCGGCAGACCAACAATGCCTGGGCGGTGTTCGGCTCGGCCAACTACCAGTTCACGCCGCAGGCGAGCATGCGCGCCGGCCTGCGCTACACGCACGACGAGAAGCACCTGGTGACGTCGTCGGCCGACACGGCGATCGACACCAGCAACGGCACCTCGGACAACACGAAGGACTCGAAGGTCAACTGGGACTTGAGCGGCACCTACGCGCTGACGCCTGACCTGAACCTGTATGCGCGTGTCGCGACGGGCTTCCGCGCCTCCAGCCTGCAGAACGCCTCGGCCTTCGGCCCGCAATCGAAGGCCGGCCCGGAGACCAACACCTCGTACGAGGCGGGCGTCAAGGCCGACCTGCTGAACAAGCGGGCGCGCACCTCGGTCAGCGTCTTCCACTACGACGTGAAGGACCAGCAGTTGAGCGCCGTCGGCGGCTCAAAGAACGTGACCACGCTGGTCAGCGCGAAGAAGGCGCAGGGCCAGGGCGTGGAGTTCAACTTCGATGCCTTCCTGACCGACACGCTGCTGTTGACGATGAACGGCAGCTACAACATGACGAAGATCAAGGATGGCGACCTGGTGGTGGCCGGCTGCGCGCAATGCACGGTGACCGACCCGGCCGGCACGGTGGCGGGCACGTACCACATCGACGGCAACCCGCTGCCGCAGGCGCCGAAGTGGATCGGCAACGTGACGCTGCGCTACGGCATGCCGATGGCCAATGGCGGCGAGGCCTACGTCTACACCGACTGGTCGTACCGCAGCAAGATCAACTTCTTCCTCTACGAGTCGACCGAGTTCACCGGCAAGTCGCTGCTGACCGGCGGGCTGCGGCTGGGCTACATCTGGGCCAACGGCAAGTACGAGGCGGCGGTGTTCGCGCGCAACATCACCAACGAGGTGCAGGTGGTGGGGGGCATCGACTTCAACAACCTGACGGGGTTCGTGAACGAGCCGCGGACGTTTGGGGCTCAGTTCAAGGCGACGTTCTGACGAGCGGGTCTCGGTGCAGGCAAAGGCGCGGGTGGGCTGTCTGGGGAACGCCAATCAGGATGGGGCGCCGGAGCTGTGCGGTTTGATGGCCCGCGCGCGCCAGCGCGCTTCGTGATCTGACTGTCGCCGACTGTTTGACCACAGCGAGCGAAGCGAGCGGCGGGAGTTTCGGCGACGGGCCGTCAAACCGCGCAGCGGAGGGCAGTCGTCGCGCCCCCGGCGCGGCGACCGCCTCATCCGGCGAGCCCCAGACAGCCCACCCGCGCCTTTGCTCGCTCAGACCGGCAATGCCGCAAGCACCGCCAACCACACCGGAATGCTCAGCATCCCCAGCAGCGTCGACAACGTGACCAGCCCGGCCACGTAGGCCCCGTCCCCACCCATCCGCGCCGCCAGCACATACGCGCTCGACGCTGTGGGCATCGCCGCGAACAGCACGACGATGTCGCGTTGCGCGAGCGGCAGCGCCAAGGCGGCGGTCAGCCCGATCGCCACCGCCGGCAGCACCGCATGGCGGATCGTCAGGAAGGCGGCGGCCAGCCCCGGCGCGGCCCGCAAACCCGCCACGCGCAAGCCGGCCCCCACCGCCATCAGCCCCACCGGCAGCGCCGCCACGCCGATGCGCTGCAAGGTGGTCGCCACCGCCTCCGGAAACTGCAGCCCCGCCAGGTTCGCCAGCAGCCCCGCCAGCGTGCTGACGATCAGTGGGTTGCGCACGATCTCGCGTCCATACGAATGCCCGCCATGCCTGGCCAGCGGCCACACCGCCGCCACGTTGCAAAGCGGTACGCACAGCGCGATCAGCAAGGCCATCCATGCGACGCCCTGCTGCCCGCCGAGCCGCTCGGCCAGCGCCAGCGCGATGAACGAGTTGAAGCGGAAGGCCGTCTGCGCCCCCGACGCATGCAGCCGCGCATCCACCCCCGGCCAGCGCCCCAACGCGTAGGACAGCCCGATGCCCACCAGCACCGCGCCGACACCGCCGGCCGCGAGGCTCAGCGTCTGCGCCGGCTGCAGCGGGCTGCGCACGATGGAGTTGAACAGCAGCACCGGGAACAGCACGTAGTACACCAGGCGCTCGGCGGCTTCCCACACCGGACGGTCCAGCGCGGTGTAGCGGCAGATGCAGAAACCGACGACGATCAGCAGGAAGTCCGGCAGCAGCAGCAAGGCATTCGACATGCGGCCGAGTGTGCCAGCGCCAGCGCTGCGTAGTTTCCACAGCACCGGCACGGATCGGCGGGAGCAGGATGGCCGACAATGCCGGCTCGCTCTCGTGCCCCCTCTTCTTTCAACAACAGGAGACACCATGCAACGCAGAACACTGATCGCCGCCGCGGCCCTCGCGAGCGCGCTGATGGCGGCCCACGGCGCCGCGCAGGCCCAGGCCTACCCGAACAAGCCGGTGCGGCTGGTCGTGCCCTTCGCGCCGGGCGGCACCACCGACATCATCGCCCGCGTGGTGTCCGAGAAGATCAACATCGCGCTCGGTCAGACGATGATCGTCGAGAACAAGGCCGGCGGCGGCGGCTCGGTCGGCGCCAACGAGATCGCCAAGGCAACACCCGACGGCTACTCGCTCGGCGTCGCCACCGTGTCGACCACCGCGGCCAACCCGGCCATCAACCCGAAGATCAGCTACAACCCGATCACCGACTTCACGCCGATCATCAACGTCGCGGCCACGCCCAACGTGATCGCGGTGCACCCGAGCTTTCCCGCCCGCGACTTCGCCGGCTTCCTGGCCGAGCTGAAGAAGAACCCCGGCAAGTACTCGTTCAGCAGCTCGGGCACCGGCGGCATCGGCCACCTGCAGATGGAGCTGTTCAAGAGCCTGTCCAACACCTTCGTCACGCACATCCCGTACCGCGGCGCCGGCCCGGCGCTGAACGACACCATCGCCGGCCAGGTGCCGATGATCTTCGACAACCTGCCGTCGGCGCTGCCCTTCATCAAGGACGGACGGCTGATCCCGATCGTCGTCGCCGCGCCGACGCGGCTGGCCGTGCTGCCCAACGTGCCGACCTTCAAGGAGGTCGGCTTCGAAGGCGTCAACCGCATGGCCTACTACGGCATCTACGGGCCGAAGGGCCTGCCGAAGGACATCGTCGACAAGGTCAGCAGCGCGGTGAAGAAGACGCTGGAGGATCCGGCCGTCAAGAAGCGCATCGAGGAGACCGGCTCGCTGATCGTCGCCAACACGCCGGAGCAGTTCGCGGCGCAGATCGCGGCGGAGTTCGAGGTGTACAAGAAGGTCGTGGCCCAGCAGAAGCTGAAGCTGGATTGAGCGTTTCGCCTGAACTCGCCGACAGCCACGGCGCGATCGATCGCTTCATCGACGCGCTGTGGATCGAGGACGGCCTGGCGGCCAACTCGCTGGCCGCCTACCGGCGCGACCTGGCGCTGTATGCGCAGTGGCTCGCCACCACCTCGAAGAAGTCGCTCAACGACACCACCGAAAGCGACCTGCGCGCCTACGCCGTCACGCAGGTCGCCGGCAAGGCCACCAGCGCGAACCGGCGCCTCACCGTCTTCAAGCGCTATTTCAGGTGGGCCCTGCGCGAGCACCTCGTCGGCGCCGACCCGACGCTGAAGCTGCTGACCGCGCGCCAGCCGCTGCGCGTGCCGAAGACGCTCAGCGAGGCCCAGGTCGAAGCCTTGCTGAAGGCGCCCGACGTCGACACCCCGCTCGGCCTGCGCGACCGCACGATGCTGGAGCTGATGTACGCGAGCGGGCTGCGCGTCAGCGAGCTGGTCACGCTGAAGACGGTGCACCTGGCGCTGTCCGACGGCGCGTTGCGCGTCACCGGCAAGGGCTCGAAGGAGCGCATCGTGCCGTTCGGCGACGAGGCCCATGCCTGGCTGCGCCGCTACCTCGACGAGGCGCGCGCCGACATCCTGAAGGGCCAGGCGAGCGACGCGCTGTTCGTCACCGGCCGCGGCGGACCGATGACGCGGCAGATGTTCTGGCAGCTGGTCAAGAAGTACGCGCTGCAGGCCGGCATCCACGCGCCGCTGTCGCCGCACACGCTGCGGCACGCCTTCGCCACCCACCTGCTGAACCACGGCGCCGACCTGCGCGCGGTGCAGATGCTGCTGGGGCATGCCGACATCTCCACCACCACCATCTACACGCACGTGGCGCGCGAGCGCCTGAAGGCGCTGCACGCGGCCCACCACCCCCGCGGCTGACGCTACTTGACGATCACCATGTACATGCTGATGCCGGCATTGTTCAGCGGCCCGAGCGTCACCGTCCCCGCGTTCAGCCGCTTCCTGAACACGCTGAAGGCCCGCGTGGTGCCGCCCTCCGAGGTCGTCAGGTCGGTCCCGGTGTCGACCCAGCTGCTGTCCACCCACGACGGCAGCGCGCCGCGGTTGTCGAACGCCAGGTAGACGTCGGCCGCCGCGCTGAGCGCGAAGGTCGCGAGCGGCGTGCCGGTGTAGGCCTTCGACGCATTCGCGGTGCGCACCCAGCGCCCGCCCACCAGCGCGGCCGGCAGGCTGGCCACCGTGAAGGCGCGGTCGCCGTAGACTGTGTTGCCGACCTGCAGGTCGGACTGCACCGACCAGGCCGCCGAGTTCGCGCCATCGGACACCTGCAGGTTGCCGATGCCCGCCACCGGCGGCGTCGTGCCGCAACCGGTGACGCGCGCGCCGCCCCAGTCGGCGTGGTCGTAGCTCTTGCCGTCGCCCGCGTCGGTCACCACCAGCCGCAGCTGGTTCTTGCCCGCCACGCTGACCAGCGCTTTCTTGCGGATGTCGCCGCCGCGCGTCACGCCGCTGTCGTAGGCCAGCGCGCCGTCCAGCCAGACCTGGAACACCACCGAGCCCTGGGCGCCGACCTCGCCGTCGATGCCCAGGTCGGACAGGAAGCTGCCGCTGCAGCTGCCGTTCAGCGCGAACGTGATGTCCGACGGTGCATGCACACCGATCCCCTTCAGGTAGGGCACGCCGGTCAGCATCATCGTGCTGCCGTCGGCCGCGCCCTGCTCGCCGTTGCTGCGGTCGACCTCGTACAGGCCCCAGCCGTTGGCCGGCGTGCCGACCACCGGGAACTGGCTCACCGGCGTGCGCGGGATGATGTCGCGCGTCGCGCTGGCGGTGGCACCGGACGCATCGCGCACCGTCAGCGTGATGCGCAGCCACATGTTGGCCTCGCTGGCCTCGAAGTCCGGCACGGTGAACGAGCCGTTGGTCGAGCCGCTGACCGGCGTGACGAACGAGTGCGCATGCGAGTCGTGCTGGAAGTCGACCTTCCAGGTGAACGCGCTCGGCGGCAGGTTGCCGTCCTCCGGGTCGCTGCCGCTGCCCGAGTACGCGATCACGTCGCCGGTCGCGAAGCCCGAGCCGGCAGCCGGCGCGACGATGGTCGCGGTCGGCGAGCGGTTGGTGGTGACGGTCAGCGTGGCCTCGTTCGACGTGACGCTGCCCGACGCGTTCGTGACCACCGCGCGGAACTTCGCGCCGGTGTCGTTGACCGTCGTCGTCGCCAGCGTGTAGCTGCTGGCGGTGGCGCCCGCGATGTTGCTGCCGTTGCGCTGCCACTGGTAGGACGTCGCCCCGTCGGCACCGACGCTGAAGGTCGCCGCCGTGCCCACGTACACCGTGATGCTCTGCGGCTGCGCGGTGATGGCCGGCACCTGGCTGCCGGTGTAGCTGATCTTGCCGACGGTGCCGGCCCCCGGCGCCGGCGTGCCGGTGCCCTGGTTGCGCGCCAGGTAGTACAGCGCGCCGCTCGGCGACACGCCGATGTTGGTCGGGTTGCCGATGCCGCTCGCGAAGTTGTTGATGACGGTCGGCGTCGCGGTATGGAGGTATTTGATGGTGCCGTTGCAGAAGTCGGCGAAGAACAGCTGGCCGACGTAGCTGGCCGGGAAGCGCGCCGTCGCCGGGTTGTAGAACTGCGTGCCGGTGATCGAGCAACCCACCGAGTGCGAGTAGGCGTAGATCGGGTTCAGGTACGACGCGTTCGTGCCCGTGCCCTCCACCGCCGGCCAGCCGTAGTTGCCGCCGGCCTGGCCCTTGTTGATCTCTTCCCAGCTGCCCTGCCCGACGTCGCCGATCACGATGATGCCGGTGGTCGGCTGGATGTCGAGCACGAAGGGGTTGCGAAAGCCCAGCATGTAGTTCGCCTTGTAGGCGTTGGGCGTGTTGAAGAACGGGTTGTCGGACGGGATGGTGCCGTCGGCGTTGAGGCGCAGCACCTTGCCGAAGGCGCTGGCCAGGTTCTGCGAGTTCGAGGTGGCGACCGGCTGCGGGTTGTCCTCGTGGTTGCCGACCGCCACGTACAGCTTGCCGTCGGTGCCGAAGCGCATCGCGCCGCCCATGTGCCACTTGGTGGCGCTCGGGATGTCGGGCAGCTCGAAGACCACGCGCTCGCTGCCGGCCACCACGCCGTCGGCGGCTTCGGTGACGCGGATCACGCGGTTGCGCGACACGCTGCCGACCACGGTGGAGCAGTAGAAGTAGACGTAGTGGTTGCTCGCGAAGGCCGGGTCGGGCACCACGCCCAGGCAGCCGCGCTCGTTGCTCGAGTCGACGTTCGAGAAGGCGTGGAAGTTGGTCGCCAGCATCGCGTCGTTCTTGATGATGCGCACGATGCCGTWCTGCTGCACGACCAGCACGCGGCCGTCCGGCATCACTGCCATCGAGGTCGGGCTGGTCAGGCCGCTGGCGACCTGGGCGTCGACGAAGCCGGTGGGGACGCTCGCGGCCTGTGCGTGGCCCGCGAGCAGCAGGGTGGCCGCAAGCCACAGTGTTCTCAGCAGATTCATGGTGTCTCCCGTAGCCCGGATGCCAATCCGGGGTCGTCGTTCACGATTCACTTCACGATGACGGAATACATGCTCACCCCGGTGTTGCCCAGCGGCCCGAGCGTCACCATCCCGGCCGGGAAGTTCTTGCGGTACAGCACGAAGACCCGCCCCGGCGACTCGCTGTTGACGAGCTGCAGCCCCGAGCTGGCCCAGCCGTTCAGCCAGGCCGGCACCGTGGCCCGGTTGTCGACGCCGACATAGACGTCGGCCGCCTGGCTGATGCTGAAGGTCGCCAGCGTCGCGCCGGTGTAGGCACGCGACAGGTTGGCGGTGCGCACCCAGGCCGCGCCGGCCAGCGCCGGCGGCACGCTGGTGAAGGTGTAGGTGCGGTCGCCGTACTGCAGGTTGCCGGCCTGCAGGTTGGTCGCGAGCGCCCAGCCGCCGGCGTTGGCGCTGTCGTTCACGACCAGGTTGCCCAAGGCGACGCCGGCCGCGCCGTCCAGGCTGTCGTCGATCTGCAGCAGGTACGACACCAGCTGCTGGCGCTGCGCCGCGGTCAGGCTGCTGGCGGCACCATGCAGGCCGGCCGGGTTGGCGGTGGTCAGCACGTCCATCAGCGTCGCGGCCGAGCCGTCGTGCAGGTAGGGTGCGCTGTCCCACACGCCGCGCAGCGTCGGCGTGTCGATGCCGGTCAGCGGGCCGCCCAGGCGATTGCCCGACGACGGCTTGATCGTGCCGACGTCGTGCAGCACGCCGGTCGCGCTGTCGGTGAAGTCGGTGCCCGAGTGGCAGCTGCTGCACTGGCCGGCGCCCTTGAAGATCGCCTGGCCCGCCAGCCCGTCGGCCGTCAGCGTGCCGTCGGCATTGCGGTACGGGCTCGGGCCCACGGTGGCCAGCGAGCTCACATAGGCCGCCAGCGCGTCCAGCTCGGCGCTGACGCCGGCCTTCGGGTTGCCCAGCGGCTGGTTGCGCGTGCCGGTGTTGAACTGTGCATCGGTCATGAAGCCGGTGCCGCCGAACGCGTTGCGGATGTCGTGCTCGAAATCCTGGATCTCGTCGAAGTTGGCGCTCCAGTGCACGCGGCCCTGGCCGGTGCCGCGGCGGCCGTTCAGCACCGTGGTGTTGCGCAGGCCCTCGCCGCGGTCGGTGAAGTCCATCACGCGGCCGTCGTGCCCGCCGTCCTGGTGGCAGCCGGCACACGAGATGTACTTGTCGCGGTTCATGCGCCGGTCGTCGGCGTTGTAGAAGATCTGCTTGCCCTGCAGCACCTGCGCGGACAGCGGCTCGGACGCGACCACGCCGATGTCGACCAGCTTGCTCGCGACGTTGCTGGTCGCGCTCAGGATGCCGCTCACGTCGTAGACGCCGACGTTGCGCGACAGGAAGTTCTGCACGTACAGCCGGCCGTTCGGCGTCAGCAGCAGGCCGCGCGGCGCACGCCCGACGTTGACGATGCCGGTGCTGAGCTGGCGCGTGTAGGCGTCGACCACCTCGATCTGGTTGGTGCCCTGCGTCGACACGAAGGCGTAGTCGCCGTTCGGGCTGAACACCACGGCGTTCGCCATCTCGCGGTCGTTCAGGTCGATGCGGTCGGCCAGCACCTCGGCGTTGGTGTCGAGCGCGATCTGCGAGACGATGGTGCGCATCGTGCTCTCGAAGGTCAGCGCCTGGCCGTCGCGGAAGGTGCCGCGCAGCGTGTTGTCCTTCTTCGACGGGATCCAGGCGCGCTTGCCGTCGGGCTGGATCGCGATCGAGGTCAGGAAGTTCGGCACGCCGCGGCCGCTGGCCTCGGTGTCGGGGCCGGGGTCGGTGGCGAGCGCGAAGGTGCGCGTGATGCCGGTCAGGTTGGCGTTCAGCTCCAGCACCTCGCCGCGCGTGGCCGGCGAGATGTAGCGCGTGACCAGCACGCGCGCCGAGTCGGCGCTGATCGCGATGCCGCGCACCGTCGAGCCCAGCGACAGCGAGGCCTGCACCGCACCGGTGGTGGGGTGCAGCTTGACGACGCCCTGCTGGCCCGACAGCGACACGTAGGCCGCGCTGCCGGCCGGGTTGAAGACCACGCCGAAGGGCCGCGAGCCGGCGCCGAGCGCGATCGACTGCACCAGGCCGCCGGTGGCGGGGTCGAGCACGCTGATGTCGCCCGAGCCGAAGTTGGCGACCCACAACCGCCCGTCCGGCGCGAAGGCCAGCGTCTGCGGGTTGGTGCCGACGCCGATCTCCAGCGCCTTGGTGTTGTTGGCGGCGTTGATCGCGCTGACGGTGTTGCTGTCGGAGTTGACGACCCAGACGCGGTTGCGCCCGGCGTCGTAGGCGATGGTGCCGGTGGAGCGCGGCGCGGTCGCGGTGGGCGCGGTGTAGATGGTCTGGTTGGCCGAGCAGGTGCTGGTCTGCGTGCCGCTGCGCACCGACAGGATCACCGGGTAGTGGCGCGGCGCGGTGTAGGTGTGCGTGGCCGAGGGCGTGGTCGAGAAGGCGGTGCTGCTGCCGTCGCCGAAGCTCCACGAATACTGCAGGTTGCTGCCGCTGGTGGAGGCGGGCGCGAACGACTGGCTGCTGTCCACCAGTGCCGAGGTGCGCGGCGACAGCGTGCAGGCCACGCCGGCGCTGCCGGCCGTCGTGAAGCGCGACGTGAAGGCAGCGATCGCGTTGCCGTTGTCGTCCTTCATGCCGCCGGCGGGCACGACCACCTCGTAGGTGGTGCCGGGGAAGAGCGGCGCGTCGGGCGCGAAGTTCAGCACCCCCGACTGGCCGCTGTAGCGCCCGGGCAGTGCCGAGCCGCCGAGCGGGCGCACGATGAAGCTGGTGGCCGACACGGTGCGCAGGTCGATGTGCGCGGTGGTGGTCAGGCCGATGCGGCTGGTGACCGGCATGCTGGCCGCGTTGTTCTTCGGCGAGACCATGTTGACGCTGGGCGTCTGCGTCCACGGCGCCGCCTGGTGCGGCACGATGGCGCTGCCCGAGCCATGGTCGTTGCCGATCAGCACCAGGTTGCCGAACACCGTGCCGAAGTCTTCGTCGCGGCCCGAGATGTTGGAGGTGCCGGTGCCGGCGGTCGCGCCGGTGGCCAGGTCGACCTTGGCGTACTTGACCGAGAAGCCGGCGTGCGCGTAGCCGCCCTGCACCGAGACGTAGCCGCCCTTGCCGCCCTGGTCGGCGGACACCGCGGTCTGCGTGAAGACGGCCGGGTTGCTGATGTCGAACACGTGCAGCTTGTTGTCGGTGCCGGCGGTGACGATGCGTTCGCCGTTGACGATGCCGCTGTACTGGCCCGGCGTGGTCGAGCTGGAGCCGAGCAGGCGCGGGTTGACCGGGTCGCTGATGTCCAGCGTGGCCAGGCCGCTGCCGTCGGTGCTGGTCATCACCAGCAGGTTGCCGACCGCGAAGGTGGGGCCGACGCGGAAGCCGCCCCAGGTGCTGGTCGGGACCGTCTTCACGTAGGTCGGGTTGCGCGGGTCGGACGCGTTGACGATCAGCAGCCCGTTGCCCGAGCCGCCGACATAGACGTAGGGCGCCTGCCAGAACGCCCACCAGGCGCCGAGCGCGTAGTCGGACTCCTGGATGCCGGGCAGCACCAGCGAGCTCAGCTGCACCGGCGCGAGCGGGTTGCTAAAGTCCCAGAACATGATGCCGTTGATGGTCTGCATCACCGCATGCTTGCCGCCGTTGGCGAAGCCGAAGCCGTGCGGCTCGCGCAGCGCGGTGACGTCGGTCTGCGACACCTTGACCGGCGCGCGCGGGTTGGAGATGTCGTAGAACGCGAAGCCGCCGCCGGAGACGCCGGAGTCCCTGCCGAAGGGCACGAACAGGTAGCCCTCGACCATCTGCACCGTGCCCTCGCCGCGCGCGCTGCCTCCCACCGCGTTGTTGATGACGGACAGCGGCTTGAAGACCTCGGAGGCGCTGTAGGTGAGGTTGGGCAGCCCGGGGCCGGCGGCGCCCGCGGAAGCCGCGGCGCACAGCGTCGCGATCACCGGCAGTGCACGGGCGGCACGGAGGATGCGCGCAGCCCAACGCGCGCGTTGAAGGTTCTTGAACATCGTTGTCTCCATCGGTGGCCGCGCGCCGGTGGTCCGGTGCTGCGGGGGTTGCGCGGAACGTCAGTTGAATAAACGTTCTACGCAATTACTACAAAGAACATTCATTCTTATAGCAGCCGGATGGAGGGGTGTCAATCGGGAAGAGGATGGGCGGTGGAGAGCCTACGCGACCCGCTTGGGCACGGGCTGAATCAAGATCTCGCTAGATCGAGGCATCGCGAAACGCGCGAAGCACCGTGTTGATCCGGGTCTGATAGCCGGGACCTTGCGCCTTGAACCACTCGAGCACGTCCTGATCCACCCGCAGCGAGATGGAAGTCTTGGCAGGAAGAGGTTGCAGACCACGCCGGACGATGCCGCCAACGATGTGCCGAACGTCGGCCTCGGGATGCTCGTCGGAAACCTTTGCACCGCCTTCCTTCTTGAGGCGTGCCCAGTCAGTCTTGGATTGCATCGAAGTAGATTTGCGCTTCGCGGTTGGTGGCTTTGCGGAACGAGATGACTCGGATTTCATGTTCGCTCTCCGTGTGAACTACTGAAACGGGGATGCCGGCGAGAAGCCCGAGTGTGATGAAGCGCTGCTCGCTGTAGGAAAACCTGGCATCTTCGAAGCTGTACGTTGCCGCCTCGAAGACGCGTGGAACGTCAGCGAAGTCGAGGCCGTGGGCCTTCAAGTTCGTGGCGCGCTTCGTTTCGGACCATGTGAATTCCACCAACACAGTGTATATACATTTCGTATTGGCGTCAACGACGCCTCGCCTTGGTGGATTGAGGCTCGCTCAGCCGGACCGCCCCGCCCTCGCCCCCGCCCGCTTCCCCGACTCCGCCAACTGGTGCCCCGCGCTCACCACCAGCGCCTGCGACAGGCACAGCGGCGCCACCAGCGAGCGGAACGCCGTGTCCGACGCCAGCCCGAGCTCGAAGCAGACGGTGGCCGACGGCTTCAGCGGCGACAGCGCGCTGTCGGTGATCGCGATCACGCGCACGCCGCGCTCGTGCGCCGTGGCGGCCGCATCGATCACCTCCTGCGAATAGCTGTGGAAGCTGGTGACCAGCAGCACGTCGCCGCGGTCGAGGTTGCGCAAGGACTCCTTCAGCATGCCGCCCACGCCATCCAGCAAGTGCACGCGCAGGTCGAGCTGGCTCAGCGCATAGGCCAGGTAGCACGCGACCGGAAAGGCCCGCCGCTGCGCCAGCACGTGCACGCGCGCCGCCCCGCAGATCAGCTTGACGGCGGCCGTCATGTCGGCCGCCTTCACGCCCTCTTCCAGCGAGCCCAGCTCCGACACCGCCTCGGTGACGAACTGGCTCAGCAGGCCGGTGCCGCCCTTGCCCGTGGCCTTGCCCTGGCGGCGCTGCCGGTCGATGCGTTCGCGGTAGCTGCTCGAGCGCTCCACCAGGTGCTCGCGGAACACCTGCTGCATCTCGGAGAAGCCCTTGAAGTCCAGCGCGTTCGCGAAGCGGATCAGCGACGACGGCTGCACCTTGGCCGATTCGGCCACTGCCGCCACCGTGCCCAGCGCCAACTCGTTCGGCTGGTCCAGCGCGTAGCGCGCGATGCGTTGCAGCTGCTGCGGCAGCTCAGGGTAGGCCTGCTCGATGGCAGCCTTCAATTCGTCGTAGCTGGTGGCCCGGGTCATCGTCGAACAACACGCAAAAGGGACAAGGAAACGTTCATGGAACTTAACATGAACAAACGTTCTTTCGGCTCACGGCCCACCACATTCGTTCAACCCACCCCCCGGGTTGCGGTGGCCGGGCCCGCCGCGAAACGCCGTTCGCCCAGCGCGGCCCCCGCACGCCGCAAACCGAATCGCGTTTCGGCATCTGCAGGCCTTTCTCCCAGGTAGAACGGCACGCGCCGGCCGTGGCACGGCGGTTGCAAAAGAAGGGGCAAGGAGCACCGCCCCATGACGCATCCACTGGTCGACTACAGCCCGGAGACCGAGGCCCCCGAAGCCCTCGTGCCCGGTCCGCTGGCGGCAGTTGCCAGGCGCACGTCGACCTCGGCCGGCGTCTTCAACGAAGGGCAGCTGCTCGAACTCGCCGCGCAGTTGCTGGAGGCGCGCACCGCGCCCGCGCTGGCGGCCTCGCTCGATCGATTGATCGCCCGCTCGTCGCGCCAGCTCGGCACCGCCACCAGCGCGCCGCAGGCCCATGCGCTGCAGGAGGCACTGGCGCAAGCCGCCGCCCGCGTCCTGCCCTGCACCGCCTGCACGCGCGGCGGCCAGACCATCGCCGCCGCGACACGCGCCGCCGGCCTCGAACTCGAAGGCCTCAGCCCCGAGGACAAGGAGTTCGAGCTGGCCCGCAACTTCGTGCGCCTGGCCGCCGATGCCGTGCGCCACCTCGTCACCTCGCCCGCCGGCACGCCAGCGCAGCGCGCTGCGCAGGACGCGCTGGCACGCGCCGCGCGCCACCACGCCCCCGGCCTTCTTTCCTCACCCCCTCTCAACCAGGAGCCGACCATGCATGACATCGACCAAACCCGTATGGAGTACGAGAACGAGCAGTTCGAGTTCGCAGAGAACGAGTGGTCGCCGGAAACCGGCGGTGCGTTCAGCGAGGCCGAAGAGATGGAGCTTGCCGGCGAGCTTCTGTCCGTGTCCAACGAAGGCGAGCTCGACCGCTTCCTGGGCGACCTGGTCAGCCGCGCCACCAAGGCCGTCGGTTCCTTCGCACGCTCTCCCATCGGCCAGGCCGTCGGCGGCGTGCTGAAGGGCGTGGCCAAGAAGGCGCTGCCGATGGCCGGCACCGCGATCGGCACCTACTTCGGCGGGCCGCTGGGCGCCAAGATCGGCAGCGGCCTGGCCAATGCCGCCAGCAATGCGCTCGGGCTGGAAGGGGAGATGGCCGGCGAGGACCGCGAGTTCGAAGGCGCCAAGCAGTTCGTGCGCCTGGCCGCGCAGACCGCTGCGCAGGCCGCCGCCGCGCCGCCGCACGCCGACCCGCGCACGGTGGCACAACAGGYCGCCGTCGCCGCGGCCAGGCAGCTCGCACCGGGCCTGCTGTCCGCAGC
>NZ_JBFUEB010000045.1:0-46133 GCF_056404395.1 Rhizobacter sp. P2_D12
GTGTAAGGCATGCCGTGTAAGGCATGCCGCCAGCGTTCAATCTGAGCCAGGATCAAACTCTTCAGTTCGATCTTGATAATTTACTCAATGAATTGAAGTGAACTTCACTTCATGAGCGTTTAAGGTCCATGAGACCTCGAGTCTTTCGACCCTTCGGCACTCGCCTTCCAACGCCCACACTTATCGGCTGTATGTTTTTAAAGAGCTGCCGCGCCACTCGTCATTCCTGACTCGCCGCTTGCCTGCCTCGTCGCGCTTCAACTTTCGTTTTGCACTTCGTTCAGCAGAGCCTGCGACTGTAGCACGTTTTTAGCGACTTTCACGATTTTTATTCGTGTCGCTCATCGATTTTTCAATCAACTCGCTGCTTGCCGCCGTCCAACATCCCGCTGCTGTCGAATCAGTGATTCGTCATCAGCGAAGACCACGACTATAGCATCCTTTTTTGGCCATTCGCAACGCTGTCATGAATTCGCGTGATGACTCAACGCCTGCAGCGACGCCGTCACATCACGGCAGGCAGCCGCCGGGTCCTCGCATCCCAGGATCGCCGCCAGGTGCGGCGCCAGTCGCCGGGTGTCCGCCCGCAGCACACGCTGCTTGATGGCCGAGATCTGCGACGGATGCATCGAGAAGTTGCGCAGACCCATTGCCAGCAGCAGGTCGGTGAAGTCCGGATCGCCCGCCATCTCTCCGCAGACGCTGACACTCTTGCCCGCGGCGCGCGCATGGGAGATCGTCTGGAAGATCAGGCTCAACACCGCCGGATGCCACGGGTCGTACAGGTGCGATACCGCCTCGTCAGCCCGGTCGATCGCCAGCGTGTACTGGATCAGGTCGTTGGTACCGATCGACACGAAATCGAAGTGCTTCAGCAGCAGCGGCAATGCCAGCGCAGCCGCGGGCACCTCGATCATCGCGCCCACCTCCACCACACCGAACGGCCGCCCCGCATCGGCCAGCTGCTGGCGCGCACGCTCCAGCGCGTCGAGGAACATCCGCACCTCGCTCAGGTGCGCCACCATCGGCACCAGGATGCGCACCGGCCCCACCGCGGCTGCGCGCAGGATGGCCCGCAACTGCTGTCTGAACATCCCCGGCTCCGACAGGCTCCAGCGGATCGCCCTCAGCCCGAGCGCCGGATTCAGCGCGTGCTCGTGCCGCAACTCGTTGACCGACATCCGGTCCAGCGGCTTGTCCGCACCGATGTCGACCGTGCGGATAGTCACCGGCAACCCGTTCATCGCGATGACCGCCGCGCGGTATGCCTCGAACTGCTCTTCCTCGCCCGGCAGCTCGCTGCCCCGGTTCATGAACAGGAACTCGCTGCGGAACAGCCCGACGCCGACCGCACCCGCCTCCAGGGCTGCCGTCGCGTCCACCGGCAACTCGATGTTCGCGTGCAGCTCCACGCGTTCGCCATCCAGCGTCACGGCCGGCGTATGGCGCAGCCGCGACAGCCGATCCCGTTCGAGCCCGCTCTGGCGCTGCCGGAACCGGTATTCCTCCAGCACGATGGGCGACGGGTTCACGATGACCGCCCCGCAGTCGCCGTCGATCACCACCCAATCGTCCTGCCGGATGATGTGGCTCGCCTCGCGCGCGCCCACCACCGCCGGGATGTCCATGCTGCGTGCAACGATCGCGGTGTGCGAGGTCTTGCCGCCGACGTCGGTGATGAAGCCGGTGAAGATGCTGCGCTTGAACTGCAGCATGTCGGCCGGCGCGATGTCATTGGCGACCAGCACCAGCGGATCCTCGCCGCCGAAGTCCCTCGGGCTCACGCCCGGCGCCGGCGCGTGATCCGACAGCGGCCCGCGCGCCATCGCCCGCAGCAGGCGCTCGACCACCTGCTCCAGGTCGGCCTTGCGCTCGCGCAGGTATTCGTCCTCCATCTCGTCGAACTGGCGCGCCAGCACTTCGAGCTGGGCCGACAAGGCCCATTCGCCGTTGTAGTGCCGCTCCTGGATCCAGTTCTTGGTGGCGCCCGTCAGCGAGTCGTCGTGCAGCAGCATCAGGTGCACGTCGAGCAGCGCCGACAGCTCGCCCGGCGCGTCGGCCGGCAGCTCGCGCTGCAGCGTCGTCAGTTCCTGCGCGACGGCGTCGCGCGCGGTGCGCAGCCGTTCGATCTCGGACTCGACCTGCGAAGCCTCGATGAAGTAGTGCGCGACGTCGATGCGGCTGGACGCGACCATCACCGCGCGCCCGATCGCGACACCCCGTGAAACCGGTAGACCGAAGACCTGGAAGCTCATCCGGACGATCGTAGCAGCGGCCGCTGCGCCTGCACGCGGGGAAACGCGCACTTGTCATGGACGCGTCATGTCCGCTTCATGGGGGCGTCACCGTGGTCCGCGACCATCCGGGCAGTACACAGGAGAACGCCATGAGGGACCTGCCCCTGCCGACGATGCCTCTGTCCGATTTGCGTGGTGACACGTCCCGGAGGTCACTTCACGAAAGCTCACCTGCTCCACAAGCGCGCCGGGTTGATGCAGCTCAGCTGGAAGTGGTTTGGGCACGCGATGAAGACGAAGTTCGCCAGGCGCAGCGCCTGAGGCACCTGGTTTTCGCCGAGGAGATGGGCGCACGCCTGAGCGTGCCGCACGGCTCGCCGGCCGGCCACGACATCGACATGTTCGACCCGTTCTGCGAGCACCTTCTGGTGCGTGCGCCGGGCGAAGCGGGAGACCCGGGCCCGGTGATCGGCACCTACCGCGTGCTGACGCCCGATTCGGCGCGCCGCATCGGCGGCCTGTACAGCGAAACCGAATTCGACCTGACCCGCCTGCGCCCGCTGCGCTCGACCATGGTGGAACTGGGCCGCTCCTGCGTGCACCCGGCGTGGCGCTCGGGCGGCGCGATCCTCGCGCTGTGGGGGGCCCTGGCCGAATTCATGGTGCGCAACAAGCTCGACACGATGGTCGGCTGCGCCAGCGTCAGCATGCGCGATGGCGGTCATTTCGCCGCCAGCCTGTGGGAGCAGCTGCGCCACACGCACCTCGCGCCGATCGAGCTGCAGGTGCGCCCGCGGCTGGCCCTGCCGGTGGAGGAACTGCAGCACGACCTGGCGGTCGAGGCCCCGGCACTGATCAAGGGCTACCTGCGCTGCGGTGCAAAGGTGCTGGGCCCGCCGGCCTGGGATCCCGATTTCAACACCGCCGACCTGCCGATGCTGATGCGCATCGCCGACCTGCCCTCGCGCTACCGCAAGCACTTCCTCGGCCACGGCGCCAACTGAGCCCGGATCACTCGCCTTCGCCGAACTTGTCGTTGATCAGGGCAAGGAGGGCCTGCATCGCAGCCTCCTCGTCGGCCCCCGAGGTTTCCAGCTCGACCTCGGTGCCGAGGCCGGCGGCCAGCATCATCACCCCCATGATGCTCTTGGCATTGACCTGACGGCCGTTGCGGCTCATCTGGACTTCGCACTGGAAACTGCCGGCCAGCTTGCTGAGCTTGGCCGAGGCCCGCGCGTGCAGGCCGAGCTTATTGCTGATGATGATGCTGGTTTTGGTCATTTCCACCTGGTTTGAAGGCCTGGTTCTGCGGACGCGCCGAGGCCACCTGCATCACGCCTTGCGTGGCTCCGGCCATCGCGCGCGCCACCATCGCGTCGAGTGATTCATCCGCATAGCAAAGAGAGCGCCACAGCATCGGCACGTTGACGCCGGCGATCACCTTCACGTGCAGGCCGTCGGCCAGGCGCTGCGCCACGTTGCAGGGTGTCGCGCCGAACACGTCGGCAAAGATCAGCGCATCGGGGTTGCTGACCCGGCCGAGCATCTCGCGTGCCCGGGCCTCGATCTCTTCCAGCGGCATGCCGGGCGGCACGTCGAGCGCCTCCACCAGGCGCGCACAGTCGGGAAAGGTGTGCTGCGCCACCGCTTTCAGCGATGACGCCAGGGGCGCGTGGGCAATGATGAGCAAGCCGGGCATGGTCTTTGATTATCGGCAGTTCGGCCGGGCGATCCGGTGGGTGCGGGAACCGGCGGACGCCGGTCTCGCCACAAAAACCACAGATATGCACCAAACTGGCATGCACTCACAACGCTGCCGCACGCTGTTGCGACGACATTCGCATCACGCCCCGAGCTTCAGCCCTTCGAAAAAGGCATCGATCGCCGCCGGATCCACGTGCGGCCCCAGCACGGTCGCCTGGTAGACCACGGTGCCCTTGACGAAGAACAGCAGTTCCTGGCGCACCGCCGAGCCGTCCGGCAATCGCCCTTGCAGCGCGACCCGCTGGGCCAGGGCCTGCGGCGTCATGCCGGGCACCTGCGCGGGGCCGACCACCACCGGCGTGCCGGACAGGTTGATGCCGGCTGCGGCCCGCAGCGCCTCGAGCGTCGCTGCCACGCGCGCCGGATCGCCGGTGTCGGCAAAGCTGAGCGCGAAGGTCGCGCCACCGGCCTGGCAGGCCTGCAGGCCGATGCGCAGCGGCACCCCGGCCAGCGCGACGCGGCGCGCATCCTTCGACGGCTTGCACGGAAACAACGCCAGCAGCCCGGCCCCTTCGGGCCGCACCTCGCGCCAGTCGAGCGTCGGCGAACAGGCGGCCAGCGCCGACGCGAGCGCCAGCGCGGCACCCGCGCGAAAACCAGGAAACAGCATCGGGCCATTATCCCGGCGCCCGGCGCCACAATGGTCCGGATGAGCACATCCTCCCCGACGTCCCTGCCGCTGGCCGGCATCCGCATCCTCGACCTGTCGCGCGTGCTGGCCGGTCCCTGGTGCACCCAGACGCTGGCCGACCTGGGCGCCGACGTGATCAAGGTCGAGCGCCCGATGCGCGATGGCGCCGGCGGCGACGACACGCGCGGCTGGGGCCCGCCGTTCCTGAAAGACCGCGACGGCCAGGACACCGCCGAGGCTGCCTACTACCTGGGCACCAACCGCAACAAGCGTTCGATCACGGTCGACATCGCCCGCCCCGAAGGCCAGGCGCTGATCCGGCGGCTGGCCGCACAGTGCGACGTCTTCATCGAGAATTTCAAGGTCGGCGACATGGCGCGCTACGGCCTCGATGCGGCCTCGATGCACGCGCTGTACCCGCGGCTCGTCTACTGCTCGATCACCGGCTTCGGCCAGACCGGCCCGTACCGCGAGCGCGCCGGCTACGACTATGCGGTGCAAGGCATCGGCGGCCTGATGAGCGTGACCGGCGAGCGCGACGACCTGCCCGGCGGCGGCCCGCAGAAGGTGGGCGTGGCGGTGGCCGACCTCTTCACCGGCATGTATGCCAGCGTCGGGATCCTCGCCGCACTGCACCACCGCGATGCCACCGGCGAGGGCCAGGTGGTCGACATGGCGCTGCTCGACACCCAGGTCGCAATGCTGGCGAACCTGGGGGCCAACTTCCTGGCCACCGGCGCCGCGCCGCGCCGCGCCGGCAACGCCCACCAGAACATCGTGCCCTACCAGGTGTTCGAGACCTCGGACGGCCACGTGATCCTGGCGGTCGGCAACGACGGCCAGTTCGCCAAGTTCTGCGAAGTCGCCGGCTGCCCCGAGCTGGCGCGCGACCCGCGCTACGCCCGCAACGCCGACCGGGTGCGGCATCGCGACATGCTGGTGCCGCTGCTGGCCGAGCGGCTGAAGACCCGCCCGAAGCAGGCCTGGCTGTCGGCCCTGGAGGCGGCCAAGGTGCCCTGCGGCGCCATCAACGACCTGGCCGAGGTGTTCGCCGATCCGCAGGTCCAGGCACGCGGCATGGCCGTCCCGATGCCCCACCCGCTGACCGACGCGCTGCGCGTGGTCGCCAGCCCGATCAAGCTGTCCGCCACGCCGGTCCAGTACCGTCGCGCCCCGCCGCTGCTGGGCGAGCACACCGATGCGGTGCTGGCCGAACTGGGCTGGAGCGAGGCCGAGCGCGCCGAGCTGCGGCAGCAAGGCGTGCTGTAGCCGGACCGTCCTACCCCCAAGTTCGGGGGATTTGCGCTGCCGGGGGATGGCAGCGGGCCCTGCCTGAAGGACACTTGCAACCAAGGGTGACAAACCCGGGTTTGCCGTCCTTTTTCACACACAGGGACTCACATGGACATGACCGAACTCGACCGCGCAGCGGCACCCAGCGGCAAGACCGCCGACGTCGACACCGACGAGCGCGATCACTGGCGGGAGGTCGTCAACGAGTTGAGCGCCGAAATGGCCTCGCCGCTGACCAGCGCGCTGGAACGCGTCATGTGCCTGGCGAGCACCGGCCGCATCGACCGCACCAGCCTGCGCGCGCTGTCCGACGAGATCCAGTGCGCCCGCAAGATCAGCATGACCGGCCAGCAGCTGGCGCGCCTCGCGTCCGGCCGCCTGCGCCAGACCCACGAGCGCCTGGCGCTGACGCAGACCCTGAAGGACGTGCTGACGCAACGCGCGCAGGAAACCCAGGCGCGCGGCATCCACATCAAGCAGGTGCTGAAGCCGGCCGACGTGATCGTCGATGCCTCGCTGCTGTTCAGCCTGTTCAACACCCTGCTCGACTGGTCGATGCTGCACGCCCATTCGAACATCGAGTACCGCATCGACATCAAGACCTGGCCGACGCACGCCCGCCTCGTCAGCAAGTTCGCCTACCAGCCGGTGGACCAGGCCGACCTGCCGCCGGCCACCGTCGAGGAAGGCTCGCCGCTCGATTCGATGACCTGGCGCCTGCTGGAGCAGACCGCCTGGACGATGGGCCTGCCGATCGACCGCAAGGTCGAAGGCAGCCACGTGACGCTGACCCTCGAGTTCCCGCGCACCGTCAGCGAGCAGCTCGAGGGCCTGAGCATCCTCGAGATCGACAACAACAGCCACGGCTTCTCGCACTCGACGCAGACCAAGCCGCTGGCCGGCAGCCACGTGCTGGTGGTGGCCTCGCGGCGCGACGTGCGCGTGCAGGTGCGCGACGCGGTGCGCAACATGGGCCTGCTGGTCGACTTCGTGACCTCGATCGAGGAAGCCCGCGACTTCTGTCGCAGCGGCCTGCCGCACGCGATCGTCGTCGAGTCGGTGCTGCGCGGCGACCGCTTCAACGAACTGCGCGGCGAAGTCGATTCGGCCGGCACCGACGTGGTGTTCATCGAGATCATCGAAGAGGGCAACACCTTCGAGATCTCCGGCTTCGGCGGGCTGAACATGGCGCGCGTCGGGCGCGACGCCATCCTCACGTCGCTGCCGTCGGCGCTGATGTTCGAGCTGTCGAAGGCCTGATCACTTCAGGCTGCCGAACACCTTCTTCAGGATCGCGCTGCCGGTGGCGACCGGGTTCTCGCGGATCTTGCGTTCCTCTTCGCCGATCATCAGGAACAGCCCGTCGAGCGCCTTCTCGGTGACGTAGGTGTGGATGTTGGCGTCCTGCGCCTTCAACAGCCCGAAACTGGCGGCCTTGCCTGCCACCGCGTTGTACTTGTCGACCAGCGAAACCTTCTCGGTCGCGCGCTTGACGATGGGCAGGAAGCGCACGCCCAGCGGCTCGCGCGTCTTGCCGACGAAGAACTCGGTCACCGAGTTGTCGCCGCCGCTCAGGATGCCCTTGGCGTCCTCGACGCTCATGCCCTTGACGGCGCTGACCAGCAAGGTCTTGGCCTCCGGCACGGCCGCCTCGGCCGCGCGGTTCAGCGAGGTCTCGAGTTCGTCGACGCGCCGCTGCTGGCCGGTCGCCTTCAGGAAGCGCGCCGCCTCGTTCAGGAAGCCGGGCAGCGGGATGTGCACCTTCGGGTTGGCGAGAAAGCCGTCCGGCCGGCCCAGCAGGCTCACCGCCGACACGGCGCCGCGTTCGAGCGCCGCCCGGATGCCGGAGGCGGCATCGCCCTCGCTCAGGCTCAAGGCCTGCGCACTGCCGGCCCAGGCCCACACGCCCAAGCCGCAAGACCCCAGCACGAGCCCTGACGTAAACTTTCGCCGTTCCATCGATCGATCCCCATGAAATTGACCCGCCATCTTGCCGTTGCCCTGAGCGTTTTGGCGATTTTGGCCGCGGCTTTTGGGGGTTATGCGTGGATCAGCCGGCCCGAGGCCGCACCCGATGCCACCTTCACGCGGCTGGACGGCAGCCGCAGCAGCATCGCGCAGCTCAAGGGCCAGGTGGTGCTGGTGAATTTCTGGGCCACCACCTGCACGACCTGCGTGCACGAGATGCCGCGCGTCGTGGCCACCCACGAGAAGTTCAAGTCGCGCGGCTTCGAGACCCTGGCCGTCGCGATGAGCTACGACCCGCCGGCTTCGGTGATCCACTTCGCCGAGTCGCGCCGGCTGCCGTTCACCGTGGTGATCGACAACACCGGCTCGGTGGCGCGCAGCTTCGCGCCGATCGAAGGCACGCCGACCATCGTGCTGCTGAACAGGCGCGGCGAGATCGTCAAGCGCTACGTCGGCGAGCCCGATTTCGTCGCGCTGCAGGCACTGGTGGAACGGCTGCTCGCAGAGTCCTAGACCGCGTTCGCGACGCCCGCCTCGTGGGCCTGCTGGTCGGCGTGGTAGCTCGACCGCACCATCGCACCGACGGCGGCGTGCGTGAAGCCCATCTTCATCGCCTCGTCCTCGAACATCTTGAAGGTGTCCGGGTGCACGTAACGACGCACCGGCAGGTGGTGGCCGCTCGGCGCGAGGTACTGGCCGATGGTCAGCATGTCGATGCCGTGCTCGCGCATGTCGCGCATCACCTGCAGGATCTCGTCGTCCGTCTCGCCCAGGCCCACCATCAGCCCGCTCTTGGTCGGCACGTGCGGCGCGAATTCCTTGAAGCGCTTCAGCAGGTTCAGCGAATACGCGTAGTCCGAGCCCGGACGCGCTTCCTTGTAGAGGCGCGGCGCGGTCTCGAGGTTGTGGTTCATCACGTCGGGCGGCGCCGCCTTCAGGATCTCGAGCGCACGGTCCATGCGGCCGCGGAAATCGGGCGTCAGGATCTCGATGCGCGTCTGCGGCGAGAGCTCCCGGGTGCGCTGGATGCATTCGACGAAGTGCGCCGCGCCGCCATCGCGCAGGTCGTCGCGGTCGACGCTGGTGATCACGACATACTTCAGGCGCAGCGCCGCGATGGTCTTCGCGAGGTTCAGCGGCTCGTCGGCGTCCAGCGGATCCGGCCGGCCGTGGCCGACGTCGCAGAACGGGCAGCGCCGCGTGCACTTGTCGCCCATGATCATGAAGGTGGCCGTGCCCTTGCCGAAGCACTCGCCGATGTTCGGGCACGACGCTTCCTCGCACACCGTGTGCAGCTTGTGCTCGCGCAGGATCTGCTTGATCTCGTAGAAGCGCGTGCTGGGCGAGCCGGCCTTGACGCGGATCCAGTCGGGCTTCTTCAGCGTCTCGGCGGCGACGATCTTGATCGGGATGCGCGCCGTCTTGGCTTGCGCCTTCTGCTTGGCGCTGGCGTCGTAGCTGGCCGCGTCCTGGGCCTGGTGGATGACGTTCTCGGTCGACATGGGGGAGGTTCTTTCCAGGATCAACTCAGGTGCGACACCAGCCGGTCACCCAGCCGCTGCGCGACGGTCGTCCAGTCGGTGCGGACGCCCAGTGTAGCCAAGTCGATGGTTTGCAGCCCGGCGTAGCCGCAGGGGTTGATGCCGCCGAAGGGGCTCAGGTCCATCGCGACGTTCAGCGCCAGGCCGTGGTAGGTGCAGTGCCGGCTGACCTTGATGCCCAGCGCGGCGATCTTGCCCAGCCCCCCGAAATCATCATGGGCACGCGGACCGGCCAGCGCCGCATGCCCGCCCGGATCGGCCAGGTTGACGTAGATGCCCGGCGCCCCGGCCACCCGGTGCCCGGTGACACCGAAGCCCTCGAGCGTCTTGATCGCACAGTGCTCCAGCCGGTAGACGTATTCCTTGACGTAGATGCCCAGGCGCCGCAGGTCGACCAGCGGGTAGGCCACCACCTGGCCCGGACCATGGTACGTGACCTGGCCACCGCGGTTGGTCTGCACGACAGGGATGCCATGCGCATCCAGCACGTGCTCGGCCTTGCCGGCCTGGCCCTGGGTGTAGACGGGCGGGTGCTCGCACAGCCAGATCTCGTCCGGCGTGTCGGCGCTGCGCTGCGCGGTGAAGCTGCGCATGGCCTCCTCGGCCGCCGCGTAGTCCGTCCGGCCGAGCAGCTTCAGCAGCACGGCCGTCGCGTCACAGCACCACCTTGACCATCGGGTGGGTCGACAGCGTGCGGTACAGCTCATCGAGCTGCTCGCGGCTGGTGGCGGTGACGGTGATCGTCACGCCCAGGTACTTGTTGCCGCTGCTCGGGCGGATCTCGACCGTCGCGGCGTCGTAGTCGGGGTCGAACTGCTTCGCCACGCTGACGATCGCGTGGACGAAACCATCGACGTTGGCGCCCATCACCTTGATCGGGAAACGGGACGGGTATTCGATCAGCGACTGCTCGGGCGGAATGTCTTGCATCGTGGCGTTCATGCCTGCAGAAATGGGGCCGGCCCCGAGGATTTCAAATCGACTGGGCCGCCTTGGCGCGCTGGTAAGCCTCGTACAGGCGCGCGTAGACCGGGCCGGGCTTGCCGCGCAGGGCCCCGTGGCCGACCGATTCGCCGTCGATCTGAGTGACCGGCAGCACCTCTTTCGTGGCCGAGCTCAGCATCACCTCGTCCGCCGCCAGCACCTCGGCCTCGGAGATCGGCCGCAGGTTGTAGCCGATGCCGGCTTCCTCGCACAGCTCGCGGATCAGCTCGTAGCGGATGCCTTCCAGCACGTGCTCGCTCTTCGGCGCACCGAGCACCGCGCCTTCCTGCACGATCCAGACGTTGCTGGACGAGGCCTCGGTCAGGAAGCCGTCGCGGAACATCAGCGTCTCGACCGCGTTGTGGTCGGCCGACAGCTGGCGCGCCAGCACGTTGCCGAGCAGCGAGACCGACTTGATGTCGCCGCGCTCCCAGCGGAAATCGCGCGCCGTCACGCAGGCCACGCCGTGATGGCGCTGCTCGGCGCTGGCCGGCTTCATCGGGTTGGTCATCATGAAGACCGTGGGCGTCAGATCGGCCGGCATCACGTGGTCGCGGACCGCGACGCCGCGCGTCACCTGGATGTACAGCAGCTGGTCGTCGGCCGCCTGCGCGGCGATCAGCTTGCGGCAGCGTTCCAGCCACTGCGCGCGGTCGAACGGGCTGGCGATGCGCACCTTGGCGAGGCTGCGGTTCAGCCGCGCCAGGTGTTCGTCGAAGCGGAACAGGCGCCGGCCGTAGACCGGCACGACCTCGTAGATGCCGTCGCCGAACACGAAGCCGCGGTCCAGCACCGAGACCTTGGCGTCGCGCAACGGGCCGTACTCGCCATTCAGATAGCACAGGGTGTCAGGTATCGCTTGCATGCGGCCTCCCGGAAGGACTTGCGATCGGAAGATCGGACGAGCTTACTTGATCCACAGCCGCAGGGCATCCCAGGCCCGGCCGAAGATGCCGGCCTGCTCGACTCCCTGCAGCACGACCAGCGGCAGCTCGGCCACCGGCGCGCCGGCGGACGTCGTCACCCGCAGCGTCCCGACGCGCTGCCCCTGGGCCAGCGGCGCGACCAGCGGGTCGGTGCGTTCGATCTTCGTCTGCAGCTTCGCGCCGTCGCCCTTGGGCACGCTGACGAAGACGGCGTTGGCGGCGCCCAGCTGGGCTTCGCGCGCGGTGCCTTTCCAGACCGGCACGGTCGCGACCGCCTTCGACGATTCGAACAGGCGCACCGTGTCGAAAGCCTGGAAGCCCCAGTTCAGCAGCTTCTGACTTTCATTCGCGCGGGCGTCCATCGACGCGGCGTTCAGCACCACGCTCAGCAGCCGGCGCTTGCCGCCGCCGGCACCGTTGGCGGCCAGGTTGGGGAAGTCGCGCTGCGCCGACACCACCATGCAGTAGCCGGCGGCCTCGGTGTAGCCGGTCTTCATGCCGTCGACCGTCGGGTCGCGCGTCAGCAGCACGTTGCGGTTGTTCTCGTTGCTGATCGGCGCGCCGTCGTAGTGGTACTTCTTGATCGAATAGATCGGGTAGTACTCGGGGAAGTCGCGGATGATGCGGCCGGCGATCACCGCCACGTCGCGCGCGGTGCTCTTGTGGCCGGGTTCGGTCAGGCCGGTCGCGTTCTTGAACTCGGTGTTCTTCAGGCCGAAAGCCTGGGCCTGGCGGTTCATCATCGCGATGAACTGGTCGAGCGAGCCACCGACGCCCTCGGCCAGCACCACCGCCGCGTCGTTGCCCGAGTTGACGATCAGCCCGCGCAGCAGGTCTTCGACCTTGGGCGTGCTGCGCGGCTCGATGAACATCAGTGAACCGCCGCCCTTGCGCTCCTGCCAGGCGCGAAGCGACACCGGCAGCGTCTGCTCGAGCGTCAGCTTGTGTTCGCGCAGCGCGGCAAAGGCCAGGTAGGCCGTCATCAGCTTGGTCAGCGAGGCCGGGTCGGCGGGGGCGTCGGCTTCGCGTTCGGCCAGGGTCTGGCCGGTGGTCAGGTCGAGCAGGATGTAGCTCTTGGCGGCAATCTCGGGCGGCTGCGGCGCTTGCGCAAACGACACGGTGGCGGCGCTCAGCGCCAGCACGAAGGCAATCAGACGTTTCATGAACTGCGGATCAGGTTGGGAGGGGGCTCGCCGCGGCATCACCGATGCCAGGAGCGCACCACCAGGTTCTTCAGCAGCGCGAGCTGCCCGTGAAAGAAATGGCCGACGCCGGGGATCACGACCACCGGCAACGACTGTGGCCGCGCCCAGTCGAGCGTGGCCGACAACGGCACGACGTCGTCGGACTCGCCATGGATCACCAAAGTTTCCTGCGGCACCGGCGCGACCTTCTGTTTCTGCGTCGACGGGCCGACCAGCACCAGCCGCTCGGCCTTCGCATCGTCGGGCAGGCGCGCCGCGGCCTGCGATGCGACGTAGCCGCCGAACGAGAAGCCGGCCAGCACCAGCGGCAGCGCCGGGTCGCGGTGCGCGGCGATCACGGCCATCGCATCGTCGATCTCGCCCTGGCCGTCGTCCCAGGCGCCTTCGGAGCCGGCGACGCCGCGGAAGTTGAAGCGCACCGTGCGGTAGCCCAGCTGCAGGAAGGCGCGCGCCAGTGTCTGCACCACCTTGTTGTCCATCGTGCCGCCCTGCTGCGGATGCGGGTGGCAGACCACGGCGACGCCGCGCGGCGCGGCCTCCGGCTGGTCGAGCGCGCATTCGATGGCCCCGGCGGGGCCTGGCGTCAGCTGGCGGAGGGTCTTGGCATTCATTTGCACCGCCTCAGCGCCCGACCGAGTCCGGCAGCAGCAGGCGCTCGACGACGACGCCCTTCTTCAGGTGCGAGTCGACGATCTCGTCGATGTCGGCGTCGTCCACATAGGTGTACCAGACGGCTTCCGGGTAGACCACCGCGACCGGGCCGCCGGCACAGCGGTCCAGGCAACCGGACTTGTTGACCCGCACGCCGCCGGGGCCGGCGAGCTTCTCGCCCTTGACGCGCGACTTGCAATGCTCGAAGCCGCCTTGCGCGTGATGGTTGGCACAACTGTCCTCGCCCTTGTCGCGCTGGTTCAGGCAAAAGAAGATGTGGCGCTTGAAGTAAGTCATCACGGCATTCTACGGACCCGCGCCTGCACGCTCACCGCCATCGCGCGCGGCCACGCGGGCAAACAGGTAGATCAGCGCCGCGTACGGCCACAGCCAGCCCACCCATTGCGCGAGGCCATGGAAGCGGATGAAACGGCCCTGCTCCCAGCCCTGCAGGCTTTCTGCGTAGTAGGGGTCGGTGGGTGCCTGCGCGACCAGCGCGACCAGCGCCGTCACCACCACCAGCCCGAGGGCGGCCGCGCCGCGCCGCGGCATGCGCACCAGGGCCAGGCCGAGCAGCACGCCGGCCAGCAGGCCCGGCAGGGCCGGCGGCGTCAACCAGGCGAGTGCATGCTGCGGCCCGAAGTTCAGCGCGGTCGACAGCGTCGTCGTCGCAAAGCCGAGCACCGCAGCGCCTGGGGCCAGCACGGCGCGGCGCCAGCCCGGGCGCACGATGGTGCCGGCCACCAGGCACGGCGCCAGCAGCCCGAGCAGGATCGCCAGCAGCTCGCTGCCGCGCGACAGCGGCGTCATCGCGACGCTGGCGTCCAGCCAGTCCTCGACCCACGGCGACCAGGGCGTGCCCGACAGGGCTTCGGCCGCCAGCTCCTGCAGCCGCACCAGCACCTGGCCCAGGCCGAGCGGGATCGGGGTCGGGAACAACAGGCCGACCGGCCACAGCAGCAGCAGCAACAGGCCACCGGCGCTGCGCGCAACGAACCAGCGGTCGCGCAGCGTCTGCCAGCGGTCGATGCCGCCCAGCGCGTGCACCGCGACGGCCACCAGCGCGCCAGCCAGTGTGCCGGCGGTATTGAGCACCCAGTCCAGGCTCGACGGCACGCGCTGCTGCAGCCAGTTCTGCAAGCTCTCCATCAGGAACGACAGCAACGCACCCGCCAGCACGGCCACGCCGAACGCGAGCGTCGCGCGGCGCCCGCTGCGCACCAGCGCGCCGACGGCCAGCGCCCCGAGCGGCATGTAGCCGAGCAGGTTGGAGACGACGTCGAAGCTGGTCCAGTAGCGCGGCCACGGCAGGTGGCCGAGGCCGAACAGCGACAGCGCCATCGGCTGCTTCCAGCCGGAGAATGGCGACAGGCTGGCGTAGACGATCAGCGCGGCATACACCCAGGCCAACGGCGCGGCCGAGCTGCGGTGCCGGGCGATCGGCGCTGCCATGGCCGGATCAGAACGGCTTGACGATCACCAGCACGACGATCGCGGCGAACAGCAGGATCGCGGTCTCGTTGAAGAAGCGGTACCAGCGCTCGCTGCGCTGGTTGCTGAACTGCTCGAACTTGCGGAGCAGCGCGCGGCAGCCGTGGTGGTAGCCGATCGCCAGCACCACCAGCAGCAGCTTGGCATGCAGCCATCCGTTGCCCGGCCCGCGGCCGATGCCGAAGCCCAGCCACAGCCACAGGCCGAACAGCAAGGCCGGCACCATCAGGAAGCTGGTGAAGCGGTACAGCTTGCGCGCCATCAGCAGCAGGCGCTCACGTTCGGCGTGGCTGTCGGCCGGCACCGATGCGAGGTTGACGAACAGGCGCGGCAGATAGAACAGCCCGGCGAACCAGCTGGCGACGAAGATCAGGTGGAGGGCCTTGACCCACGGATACAGGTTGCTCATCCGCGGGATTATGGCGGGGGCCAAAAGAAAACCCCGGCCGTCAAGCCGGGGTTGAAAAGCCTCATCGCTGTCATCACGGTAAGGCTCCTGCTCAGGGAGGAAAAGCAGGGAATGACGGCCTTGCGGCTATCATTCAAGGGCGACTTTAGCAGATAGGGGCCGGGCTGTTGAAGGGCCGTCGTACGGGATTTACACGTAAAAAGTCCCGGTGTCTCATCGTCACATCGGTTTCGGCGGCCGGCCCGGCGCCGCAACCCGCCACAGGAAGCCCATGCAACCGCCCGCTCCCTTTCCCGCCAGCCGCCCGCGCCGCCTGCGCCGCGACGACTTCACCCGCGCCCTGGTGCGCGAGAACCGCCTGCACCCCAGTGACCTCATCTATCCGGTGTTCGTGCAGGATGGGCGCGGCCAGGTGCACGATGTCGCATCGATGCCGGGCGTTCAGCGCGTCAGCCTGGATCGTCTGATGCCGCTGGCCGAAGAATGCGTGAAGCTGGGAGTGCCGGTGATGGCGCTGTTCCCGGTCATCGAGCCCTCCCTGAAGACCGAGGACGGCAGCGAGGCGCTGAACCCGCAGGGCCTGGTGCCCACCGTCGTGCGCGAGCTGAAGAAGCACTTCCCCCGGCTCGGCCTGCTGACCGACGTCGCGCTCGACCCGTTCACCACCCACGGCCAGGACGGCCTGCCCGACGCCAGCGGCTACATCCGCAACGACGACACCGTGAAGATGCTGACCGGCCAGGCGCTGGTGCAGGCCGAGGCCGGCGTCGACATCGTCGCCCCGAGCGACATGATGGACGGCCGCATCGGTGCGATCCGCAACGCGCTCGAGGCGCGCGGCTTCATTCACACCCGCATCATGGCCTACAGCGCCAAGTACGCGAGCGCCTTCTACGGCCCGTTCCGCGACGCGGTCGGCTCGGCCAAGAACCTGGGCAAGGCCGACAAGAAGGTCTACCAGATGGACCCGGGCAACAGCGACGAGGCGCTGCGCGAAGTCGCGCTCGACCTGGCCGAAGGCGCCGACATGGTGATGGTGAAGCCCGGGCTGCCCTACCTCGACATCGTGCGCCGCGTGAAGGACGAATTCCGCGTGCCGACCTTCGCCTACCAGGTGAGCGGCGAGTACGCGATGGTCAAGGCCGCCGCCGCCCAGGGCTGGCTCGACCACGACGCGGTGATGCTGGAGAGCCTGCTCGCGTTCAAGCGCGCCGGCGCCGACGGCGTGCTGACCTACTTCGCGCTCGACGCTGCGCGGCTGCTCAGGCAGCAAGGCTGAGCACGACGGCACGAGTCCTCACGAGGCGGCATGCGCATCTTCCACATCACGCCGGACCAGTTCACCGAGATCGAGTCCCTGCCCGACAAGCTGCCGGCCGCCGGCTACCTGTGGATCGGCACGGCGCGGCGCGAGTTCGAGGTCAACATCGCCGAGGTGCAGCTCGCGCTGCAGCGCTGGACCGGCGGTCAGCTGGTCGACCTGCACGTCTCCGACCTGCTGAACAACCAGCTGCCCTCGCACTTCGACTACACCTCGTGGTACGACCTGATGGTGTTCCGCCGCCTCGCGCCCGGCAGCGGCAGCGCGGCGATGTTCCTCGACGACCAGAACGGCACGCTGTCGTCGGCCAAGCGCGCGCTCGAGGCCATCGACACCAGCCCGGTCGGCTTCGCGGTGTTCGACCGCGTGCTGCTGACGGTGCACCCGACCGACTGCCAGGTGCGCGACTTCTTCGCGAGCAAGCTGCAGCAGATGGTCGAGGGCGCCGACCAGCGCTACGAGCCGCGCGGCGCGATGCGCCTGCCCGCCAGCTCCGCCGACCTGATGCTGCGCATGCTGAACCACATGGTGGACAGCTACCTCGAGCTGCGCCGGCTGCTGACCCGCCAGCTCGGCTACCTGCAGCAGGAGCTGTTCAACCCGCGCAGCCAGTTCGACAGCTGGCAGGTGCTGCTCGAATCGCGCAACTCGCTGCACCTGCTGGAAGATACCTGCGAAGACCAGCGCAGCGCGATCGTCGAATGGATCGACTCGCTGGACGAATGGCCCACCGAATCCGACCCGAAGGCGGCGCGCGACCGTGAGCTGCTGCGCGTGCGCTCGCGCGACGTGCTGGAGCACATCGAGCGCGTGCTGAGCCACGTGCGCAGGCTCGAATCGTCGGCCGAGACCGCGGTGCAGATGCACTTCTCGGCGCAGAGCAACCGCACCAACGACATCATGCGCACGCTGACGGTGCTGACCGCCATCTTCCTGCCGCTGAACCTGGTGACCGGCTTCTTCGGGATGAACTTCGAAGGCCTGCCGCTGATCCACAGCGGCGACGGCGTGTGGATGGCGACCGGCTTCATGGTCGTGATCGCGGTCTCGCTCGGCTGGTTCTTCTGGCGCAAGCGCTACCTCAGCACCTCGCGCCGGCCCCACTGATCACTTCGCGTACGGATCGCTGAAGCCCAGCGTCGCGAGGATGCGCGTCTCCTCGGCCTCCATCTCGACCGCCTCGTCCTCGTCCTCGTGGTCATGGCCTTGCGCATGCAGCGTGCCGTGCACCAGCAGGTGCGCGTAGTGCGCCTCCAGCGTGATGCCCTGCTCGCGTGCCTCGGCCTCGACCACCGGCGCGCACAGGATCAGGTCGGCCATCACGACCGGTTCGTGGCTGTAGTCGAAGGTCAGCACGTTGGTCGCGTAGTCCTTCTGGCGGAACTCGCGGTTCAGCGCCCGCCCCTCGTCGGCACCGACGATGCGCACCGTGATCTCGCCCGGCACCGACAGCGCCGCGCGGATCCAGCGCGCCACCTTGTGCCGCGGCAGCTCGGCGCGGTGCGCCGCATCGGCGAACTGCAGCGACAGGCCCAGCACCGGACGGGCGGCCGGCATCGTCAGATCCGCTCCGCCGGCGTCGCGTCGTAGGCCTCGACGATGCGCGCGACCAGCGGGTGCCGCACCACATCGGCCGACGTGAAGCGCGTCATCGCGATGCCGGCCACGCGGCGCAGCACGCGCTCGGCGTCGATCAGCCCGCTGTCGGTGCCGCGCGGCAGGTCGATCTGGCTGACGTCGCCGGTGACGACGCACTTGCTGCCGAAGCCGATGCGCGTCAGGAACATCTTCATCTGCTCGCGCGTGGTGTTCTGCGCCTCGTCGAGGATCACGAAGGCGTGGTTCAGCGTGCGCCCGCGCATGAAGGCGAGCGGCGCGATCTCGATGTTGCCCTTCTCGAACGCGCGGCCGACCTTGTCCATGCCCATCAGGTCGTACAGCGCGTCGTACAGCGGGCGCAGGTAGGGATCGACCTTCTGCGCCAGGTCGCCCGGCAGGAAGCCCAGGCGCTCGCCGGCCTCGACCGCCGGGCGCGTCAGGATGATGCGCTGCACGCTGCTGCGCTCCAGCGCGTCGACCGCGCAGGCCACCGCGAGGAAGGTCTTGCCGGTGCCGGCCGGGCCGATGCCGAAGGTGATGTCGTGCGCCAGGATGTTGCGCAGGTACAGCTGCTGGTTGGGCGTGCGCCCGGTCAGGTCGGAGCGGCGCGTGCGCAGCACCACCTCGTCGCCGTCATCGCTGTCGTCGCCGCCGGCCTCGCGCAGCGCCGGGCGGCCCGATGCCGGGCTGCGCGGGCGCACCGGCGGGTCGTCGGCCAGCGCCTCGGTCAGCGCGAGCTGCAGCGTCTCGGCCGTGATCGGCCGGCGCGAACGGCCGTACAGCGTCTGCAGCAGGGCCACGGCGCGCTCGGTGCTGGCCTTCGGCCCCTCGATGCGGAACGACTCGTTGCGCCGCGAGATGCTGACGCCGAAGGCGGCCTCGATGCTGCGCAGGTGTTCGTCCAGGCTGCCGCACAGGTGGGACAGGCGGGCGTTGTCGAGCGGGATGAAGGCGTGTCGCAGGATCACGGGGCGGCGCGGGTTGGCAAACCGCGATTGTCGCCGCAAGCCCAAGGCAGCGCAGGCATCCTGCACAATCCGCGTCCATGCCCTGCATCCGCCTCCTGCACACCCTCGCCCGCCGGCTGCGCGCCGGGGCCCGGTGCGTGGCAGCCGGGCTGCTGCTGTCGGTGGCCGGGCCGGCCCTCGCCGACGAGCCGGGCGTGGTCCAGATCAACCAGGCGGCCGTGGTCGCCAGCGCCGCCCCCGCCTTCCCGGCCAACGCCAGCCTGCAGACCGTGCGCCTGCCCGACGAATGGGCCGACAGCCGGCCGCAGGCCGACGGCCCGGTCTGGTACCGGCTGCAGTTCACGCTGCCGGCGACGGACGCATCCACGCTGATGGCGGCCTACATCGACCGCGCCTGCAACAACGCCGAGGTCTGGCTGAACGGCAGCATCGTCTTCAGCGGCGGCCGCATGGGCGAGCCGGTCACCCGCAACTGCTACTACCCGCAGCTGGTGACGCTGCCGCCGGCGCTGCTCAACCCGCAGGGCAACGTGCTCGACATCAAGGTCCAGGGCTATGCGCTGCAGCACGTGGCTTCGCGCCAGCGCGCCGGCGGGCTGTCGACGGTGCGCATCGGCCCGCATGCGGTGCTGGCCGCGCAGCACGCCCGCCAGACCTTCTGGAACATCTCGCTGGTGCAGGTGATCTCGGCGATGCTGGTGCTGCTGGGCATCGTGATGCTCGGCATGGGCTGGCAGGACCGGCGCAACCCCTACCTCGGCTACTTCGGGCTGCTGGCCATCGGCTGGGCCGCGCTGTCGGCGCGGCTGTGGTGGCGCCAGCCGCCGTTCGACAACGCCACCGGCGAGTTCCTCACCTGCGTCGGCTTCGGCGTGCTGGTGGGCCTGGCGATCCAGTTCCTGGTGCGCTATGCCGGGCTGCGCTCGCGCAAGCTCGAGATCGGCCTGCTGCTGCAGTGCGTGCTGGTCCCCGCCACGCTGGCACTGGCCGGCGCCGACCGCCTGTACACGATGACCTCCGGCTGGTACCTGCTGCTGTCGGCCGAGGTGATGGCCGCGGTGACGCTGTACCTGCGCGTCACCTGGCGCAAGGGGCTGGACGGCCGCGCCGAGTTCTGGCCGATGGCCTTCATGCTGATGGGCGTGGGCGTGCTGGTGCTGGTCGACCTGGCCACGCAACACCAGCTGGTCACGCTGCTGCCGGTGCACGTGCTGCACTTCAGCATGCCGCTGATGTTCCTCGCGGTCGGTGCGCGCCAGATCCAGATCTTCGGGCGCGCGCTGCAGCTGGCCGAGGCGAGCCGCAACTCGCTCGAAAGCCGCATCAACGAGGTCACCGCCGAGATCGAGCGCAACTTCTCGCAGATGGCCGAGCTGCGCGTCGAGCAGGTGACCGAGAAGGAACGCAAGCGCATCGCCGCCGACCTGCACGACGACCTGGGCGCCAAGCTGCTGACCATCGTGCACACCAGCGAGAGCGAGCGCATCTCCAGCCTGGCGCGCGAGGCGCTCGAGGAGATGCGGCTGTCGGTGCGCGGGCTGACCGGCAAGCCGATGCAGGTGGCCGATGCGCTGGCCGACTGGCGCGCCGAGACGGTGTCGCGCCTGAGCCAGGCCAACATCGAGGCCGACTGGCGCAGCCCGACCGAGGACGTGAACCAGCAGCTGTCGGCACGCGCCTTCGTGCAGACCACGCGCATCCTGCGCGAGGCGGTCAGCAACATCATCAAGCACAGCGGCGCCTCGCACTGCAAGGTGCGCTGCAGCATCGGCGAGCACGATTTCGTGCTGGTGGTGCAGGACAACGGCAAGGGCATCCCGATGGAGCTGGACGGCAAGCTCGACCGCGGCCACGGCATGGCCAGCATGAAGCACCGCGCCAAGCAGATGCAGGGACAGTGCCTGGTYGAGTCGGGGCCGGGCTACGGCACGGTGATCCGGCTGACCTTGCCGCTGTGAGGCGCACAATCCTTTCCTGTCTGTCCTTCCGCTACGATTGACGATTCCAAGAGGGCACGCCCATGAACAAGATCCTGCTGCTTGAAGACCTCCCGGAAATCCGCGCCTGGGTGAAGGCCCTGGTGCTGCAGGTGTTCCCGCAGGCCCAGATCTCCGAGGCCGCCCGGGTGCACGACGCGCTGGCACTGATCAGCGCCGAGCGCTTCGAGGTCGCGCTGGTCGACCTGGGGCTGCCCGACGGTTCGGGCGTCGACGTGGTCGCCGCGCTGCGCGAATCGCAGCCCGAGGCGCAGTCGGTGGTGGTGACCATCCATGACGACGACGACCACCTGTTCCCCGCGTTGCAAGCCGGTGCCTTCGGCTACCTGCTGAAAGAGCAGCCGCGCGAGCACTTCGTCGAGCAGCTGCAGCGCATCAGCCAGGGCGAGCCGCCGCTGACGCCGTCGATCGCGCGCCGCGTGATCGCCTATTTCGCGGCGCAGAACAAGCCGCAGGAGCGGCCGCAGAACCTGCCCCACGTCTCGCTGACCGACCGCGAGAACGAGGTGCTGCTGTGGGTGGCCAAGGGCTTCACGCTGCCCGAGATCGGCACGCAGCTGAACCTGTCGCGCCACACGATTGCCGACTACGTGAAGCAGATCTACCGCAAGCTCAACGTCAGCTCGCGTGCCGAGGCGGCGCTGGAGGCGCAGCGCCTGGGCCTGTTCCGCCGATGATCGGCCGGCTGAGCGGCCTGCTGGCAGAGAAGAACCCGCCCCAGTTGCTGGTCGACGTCGGCGGCGTCGGCTACGAGGTCGACGTGCCGATGAGCACCTTCTACAACCTGCCGGGGCTGGGCGAGCGGGTCACGCTGCTGACGCACTTCGTCGTGCGCGAGGACGCGCAGGTGCTGTTCGGCTTTCTGACAGCCGAGGAGCGCGCCACCTTCCGGCAGCTGGTCAAGATCTCCGGCGTCGGCCCGCGCACTGCGCTGTCCATCCTGTCGGGGCTGAGCGTCGGCGAGCTGGCGCAGGCGGTGTCGCTGCAGGAAAGCGGCCGGCTCATCAAGGTGCCGGGGATCGGCAAGAAGACGGCCGAGCGGCTGCTGCTGGAACTGAAGGGCAAGCTCGGCGCCGACCTGGCCGTGCCGGCCAGCGTCGCAAGCGATGCGCAGGCCGACATCCTGCAGGCGCTGGTGGCACTGGGGTACAGCGACCGCGAGGCCGCCGCGGCGCTGAAGAGCCTGCCGGCGGACGTGGGGGTCAGCGACGGCATCAAGCTCGCATTGAAGGCATTGGCGCGGTAAGCGAGGTAGCCCGGATGCCAATCCGGGGATCAACGTTCAATGCGAATGATCGGCCCCCGCGGCCTCGACGTTCACCGTCACCGTCACCTCCCCCGCCTTCTCGAACTTCAGGCGCAGCGGGAACTTGTCGCCCTCCTTCAGCGGCGCCTTCAGCCCCATGATCATCACGTGCAAGGCGCCGGGCTTCAGCTCGACGAACTTGCCGGCCGGCACCTCGATGGCCGCGACCTCGCGCATGCGCATCACGTCGCCTTCCATCTTCATCGAATGCAGCTCGGTGGCCTTGCCGACCTCGGCGCTGGCCGACAGCAGCTTGTCGTCCGCCTTGCCGCGGTTCTCCAGCCGCAGGAAGGCGCCGCCGGTCGGCTGCCCGGGCGCCGTCGCGCGCGCGTAGGGGTGGCCGATCGCGATGTCGCCGAGCATGAACTCGTGGGCCTGCGAAGCGAAGGAAAGCGCCGACAGCAGGGCTGCGGCCAGGAAGCGGGTGATGGTCATGGTGAGGGTCCGTTCAGGAAGAGAAATCACAGGTCGTACCGCAGTTCCGCACTGTAGGTGCGCTGCGGGTACGGGTGGAAGTTCCAGTACTGGTAGTCGTTCAGGTTGTCGATGCCGAAGGCGGCATGCCACTGCTTGTCGATCGCGAAGCGCACCCGCAGGTCGGTCGTGAAGTACTTCGACGTGCCCATGTAGGTGAAGCCATTGGTGTCGCTGTTGTCCAGGCTGCCGTACTGCCGGCCGCTGTAGCGCGCGCCGTAGCTGACGGTCCAGCGATCGGTCGCCCGCCACGAGGCCAGCGCCGAGGCACGCCAGCGCGGCACCCGCGGCTGCCACTTGCCGACGGTGTCGCCGGGCGTGCTGACGTAGCCGCTGTTGGCGACGATCTTCGAGTCGGCATAGGTCACGCTGCCCTGCAGGTCGAGCCCGCGCAGCAGCACGTTCTCGCCCTGCGCCACCGCCTCGAGGCCGGTGGTGCGCACGTGGTCGACGTTCTGCACGCTGTTGGTCACCGGCGTCACGTTCGGCAGCGCCTGGCTGAACAGCGCGTCGCGCGTGTCCTCGTGGAACAGCGTCAGCCGCAGCGTCGAGGCCTCGGGCAGCGTCCACTCCGAACTCAGCTCGCTGGTCCACGAACGCTCGGGCCGCAGGTCGGGGTTGGCGATGTTGCTGATGCCGTCGGCGGTGGCCGCCCCCTGGTACAGCTCGGACACCGTCGGGAAGCGCACCGCGCGGCCGGCCGAGGCCTTCAGCACCCAGCCGTCGGCCAGCTGATGCGACAGCGCCGCCTTCGGCGACAGGCGCGTGTCGCTGCGCTCCGGGTGCGGGTAGGCGTTGGCCCCCGTCCGCGTGAAGCCCTGGTACGCCTGCCAGTGCTCGCCGCGCAGCCCCAGCACCGCCATCCAGCCATCGGCGAAGCGCCATGCGTCCTGGCCCCAGGCCGACTGCAGCCGGGTGTTGCCGTCGAAGCGCGAGCCCGCACCGCCGGAAACGGCGGTGCGCAGCCGGTAGCCATCCTGCTGCAGGCCTGCTTCGATCACGTGCAGGCCGCCCTCGCCTTCCGGCCGCCAGGTGCCGCGCGCCGACAACGTGGTCCAGCCGGTGCCGGCCAGGTCGGTCGTGGTCGCGGTGGTCGTCCGGCTGCTCTCGTCGGTGCCGTAGTCGTAGACGCTGGCCGCCAGCTCCCAGTCGAAGAAGCCGCGCGCGTTCTGCTTCAGCGACAGCGCCTGCATCCGGTGCTCCAGCACGTCGTGGTTGGTGACCGCATTCAGCGACGGATCGATGTACGACTCGCTGCGCCCGTCGGCATCGTTGCGCCACCAGCCCAGCGTGTAGCTGGCGCGCACGTCGGTCGACAGGTCGTAGGCCAGCTTCAGCTTCAGGTGGTCCTGCATGGTGCGGTACTGGGTGCTGGTGCCCTTGATGTACCAGGGCTTGCCGGTCTTGTCGGTGCCCGGCACGGCACCCGGCGTCGGCGTGGCGGTGGTGTCGAAGACCAGCGGCTGGCCTTCGCTGTCGAGCCGGTTGGCATTGATCCACCACGACCAGTCGCCGCTGCGGTTGCCCAGCGACGCGCTGGTCTGCCAGCCGGTGTAGGTGGTGTCGGTGCCGTACAGCTTGAACGGCTGCGCGAAGCCGCCGGCCAGCGCATGCGCCTCGAACTTGCCCGGCATGCGGGTCAGGTAGTCGACCACCGCGCCGACCGAGTTGCCCGGGTAGGCGGCCGAGAACGGGCCGTACAGCACGTCGACGCGCTCGATCTCCTCCGGCGTCACCAGCCCCCAGCGCGGCGCGAAGGTGGCGCCGTTGCCGAGCAGGTTGGACAGCAGGATGCCGTCGGCATAGACCAGCGAGCGGGCGCTGTTGCCGGTGCCGGACGCGCGCGTCGACAGCACCGCGTGGTTGTAGTCGCCGATGTAGCGCTTGCGCACCAGCAGGCTGGGCAGGTACTTCAGCGCGTCCTCGCTGTCGGTGGCGTTGACGGTGGCCTGCACCTGCGCGCCGGTCACGCCTTCGATGGTGGTCGGGATCTGCGATGGCAGCGAACCGCGGCGCGCACCGGTCACGGTGACGACGCCGAGCCGCTTGACCGGCGCGGCGCCGTCATCGGCAGCGGCGACCGTCGCCAGCCCGGCCTCGTCGGCAAAGGCGCTGCCGCACAGGCAGGCCGACAGCGCCACGGCCGCGCGGGCCCTGGGCGATGGAAAGTGTTTCACGGGAACTCCTGAACGCGGCCGGGCGCACGGCGCCGCGGCTCATCACACGGACCGCCGGCGCAGGTGGCGCGGGGCGGTCGAGACGGTGGGTTCAGGCGAAGGCGGGAGGCCCGTGCTTCAGCCGTGCCATCCAGACGGCACAGGCATCGCGAACCGGCAACCCGGTCTGCGGCAGGACGGTGAACGACCGGGCCGCCGCCGGGGCAACGCCCAGCACGGCCGGCTCGGGTGCCGCGAAGGCCAGCAGGCCCGACAGTGCGCAATGCTCGCTGCCGTGCGCGCCGGCAGGGTCGGCCGGCACCGGCGCCGACTCGCCGCGGTCGTCCAGCGCCACGGTGGCGACGCCGTAGACCGTGCAGACCTCGACCAGCGTCTTGCCCTGCAGCTGGGCCGACGCGCTCGCCAGCATCGGCACCGCGGCCTTCAGCAGCAGGGCCAGCGCAAAGGCCCAGGCGGCCCATCGCGATGCAGGTCGGCGCGAGATCATTGGGCGATTGTGCCGCAGCCGGGCGGCCCCGCGCCTGCACAAAGCCTGCACCGTGGGTGAGCAAACGCAAGCGCCGTCGATAATGCCGCATGGCCATCCAGACCGACGACTTCGGCAGCCTGCCACCGCGCGTGGTGAGCGCCGCCCCCAGCTCGCCCAACGAGGAAGCGATCGAACGCGCGTTGCGCCCCAAGGGCCTGGCCGAGTACGTGGGCCAGGCCAAGGCCCGCGAGCAGCTGGAGATCTTCATCGGCGCCGCGCGCATGCGCAACGAGGCGATGGACCACGTGCTGCTGTTCGGCCCGCCCGGCCTCGGCAAGACCACGCTGAGCCACATCATCGCCAACGAGCTGGGCGTGAACCTGCGCCAGACCTCGGGCCCGGTGCTCGAGAAGCCGAAGGACCTGGCCGCCATCCTGACCAACCTCGAGAAGAACGACGTGCTCTTCATCGACGAGATCCACCGCCTGAGCCCGGTGGTCGAGGAAATCCTCTACCCGGCGCTGGAGGACTACCAGATCGACATCATGATCGGCGAAGGCCCGGCCGCGCGCTCGATCAAGCTCGACCTGCAGCCGTTCACGCTGGTGGGCGCCACCACGCGCGCCGGCATGCTGACCAACCCGCTGCGCGACCGCTTCGGCATCGTCGCGCGGCTCGAGTTCTACACGCCGGACGAACTGGCGCGCATCGTCAACCGCTCGGCCGGCCTGCTGAACGTGCCGACCGACGCCGAGGGTGCGTTCGAGATCGCGCGCCGTTCGCGCGGCACGCCGCGCATCGCCAACCGGCTGCTGCGCCGCGTGCGCGACTATGCCGACGTGAAGGGCAACGGCCGCATCGACAAGGCGCTGGCCGACAAGGCGCTCGCGATGCTCGACGTCGACCCGCAGGGCTTCGACGTGATGGACCGCAAGCTGCTCGAGGCGGTGATCCACCGCTTCGACGGCGGGCCGGTCGGCCTGGACAACGTGGCCGCGGCGATCGGCGAGGAGCGCGAAACGATCGAGGACGTCATCGAGCCCTACCTGATCCAGCAGGGCTACCTGCAGCGTACGCCGCGCGGCCGCATCGCGACGCTGGCCGCCTTCCGGCACCTGGGCGTCACGCCAAGCCGCGCCGCGACCGACCTGTTCGACAACTGAGGTCGGCGGCCCGCAGCGCGCCGGGCGTGTAGCCGAAGCAGCGGCTGAACCAGCGCGTGAAATGCGCCTGGTCGGCAAAGCCGCAATCCTGGGCCGCCTGCGCAATCGGGCAGCCGGCGATCAGCAGGTGCCGCGCGCGGGCCATGCGCGCGGCGCGCAGGTAGTCGCCCGGGCTCAGGCCCAGCCAGCGCGTCGCGATGCGGTGGAAATGCTCGCGGCTGAGCGCACAGCCGCGGGCCAGTTCGTCGATGGCGTCCGGCGCCTCGCCCGCGGCAGCGCGCTGCAACGCGGCCAGCACCTGGCGTGCGGCACGCCCCGGTGGATCCGCCGCGGCGGGCAGCAGCGCGGACCCGCCCTGCAGCGCGGCCAGCGCCCGGGCCAGCCAGGCGGCAGCAGCCTCGCTGTCGTGCACCGCGTGACCGGCGGCGGCCAGCGCCGGGTCGTGCACCCGCGCACTGCCGGACGGCGTTCGCAAGCCCAGCGCCGCGAGCCATGGCGCCTCGGCATAGACCATCACGACCCGCGAGGGCGCGCCGTCATCGAGGGCCAGCCCGCAGGTGTGCACCACGCCCGGCGCGATCGCCAGCAGGTCGCCGGCCGACGCCGTGTGCCGTTGCCCGCCCAGGCTGAAGCGGCAGCTGCCGCTGAGCACCGCGCCGACCGACCATTCCTCGTGCCAGTGCGGCGCCCATTCCTGGCCCGGCCGGTGGTGCGTCACCTGTTCGAGCGCCGGCTGGCCTTCGACATGCCAGCGCCGGACCTGCGAATGGCGCAGGTCTTCAGGCATCGCGGGCCCCGACGATGGTGAGGCCGCACCAGCCGGCGCTGGCCTCGCCGGCCGCCAGCTCGCCGAGCAGCGACAGCTCCTCGCGCGGATGGTCGAACACGCGCAGCGTCGCGGTCGCCGCATGCCAGCGGCTGGCGGTCGGGTTCGCGACGTCGGCGCGCAGCAGCCGCAGCGCGGGCAGCCGCGCCGGCTCGCGCAGGTCGGGGAAGCCGACCACGCCGAGCGTCGGCATGGCGAGGAAGCCGAGCGCCTGGCCCGGCTGCCCGGTCAGGCGCGCCTCGGCCTCGATCACGCGCCGGTCCTTCACCGCGAGGCTGGCGCCCAGCCGCGTGCCTTCGCGCAGCGGTGCGGCGGCCGGATGCTCCAGCGGCAGGCTGCGCGTGAGCCAGGTGCTGCCCATCTTCTTCGGCCAGCCCTGCAGCAGGCCGCGCAGCAGCGAGGTGTCCTGGTCGACCCAGATCGCCGGGCAACAGCCCCAGCGCTGGCCGTCAGGCCGTTCGATTTCCAGCACGACGATGGTCTCGCGGTACTGCGCCTGCACCGGGTCGAGCAGCTCGCTGCCGTCGCTGGTGGCCTGCCAGTCGGCGAAGTGCACGCAGCCCTGGCCGGTGGTGCGGCCGAGGGCCGGCGGCACCAGGTCGGCACCGCGCGCGGCGTCGAAGCCGAACGACACGTTGAGCAGCCAGCCGGCGTAGTGCCAGGGCGGCGCGACGACGAGGGCGCTGCGGCCGTGGACCGTGTGGGGCGGGGTGAAGCTGTGCGGCATGGCGCGATTCTGCGTCGACCGCCCCGCGCCGTCTTGAACGCCAGTGATCAGGCCTGCGGCAGCGAACCGTCTCCGGAACCGAGCGCCCGCTGCATCAGCAGCGTGTCCAGCCAGCGCCCGAACTTGAAGCCGACCGACGCCAGCGTGCCGACGTGCTGGAAGCCCATGCGGCGGTGCAGCGCGATCGAGCCGGCGTTGGCGCTGTCGCCGATCACGGCCAGCATCTGGCGCCACGGGCCGGCCTCGCAGCGCGCCACCAACACCTCGAGCAGTGCGCTGCCGATGCCCCGGCCGGCGCGGTCGTGCGCCACGTAGACCGAGTTCTCGACGGTGTGCCGGTAGGCCGGCCGCGGTCGGTAGACGGCGGCGTAGCAGAAGCCGACCACCTCGCCGCCGGCCTCGGCCACCAGGTAGGGCAGCTGCGCGGCCAGCACCTGCGCGCGGCGCGCCTTCATCTCGTCGACGCCGGGCGCGGCGGTCTCGAACGAGGCCGAGCCGTGCAGCACGTGGTGGGCATAGATCTGCTGGATCGCGGGGACGTCGGCTTCAGCGGCGTCGCGAACCTGGAGGGGAAGGGGTGCGTTCATGGGTCCCCATGCTGCCCGTCGCCTTTGTATAAAGGAAGTGGATCAAAATCATGCAATCCATGAGATTTTCTTTGCCATGAACAGCCTGAACCTCGAGCACCTGAAGGCCTTCGTCGCGGTCATCGACAGCGGCAGTTTCTCGGCCGCCGCCGAGCGCCTGTCGCTGTCGCAGCCGGCCGTCAGCCTGCAGATCCGCCAGCTGGAGAAGCGCCTGGGCTCGACGCTGGTCGAGCGCGTCGGCCGGCGTGCCAAGCCGACCGCGGCCGGTGCCGAGTTGCTGCAGCATGCCGGCCACATCGATGCCGCGGTGGCGGCGGCGATCAATGCCGTCGCGCCGCATGCGAGCGGCGCGCTCGGGCGCCTGCGGCTCGGCACCGGCGCGACCGCCTGCATCTTCCTGCTGCCTCCCCTGCTGGGCGACCTGCGGCGGCGCTACCCGAAGCTCGAGATCACGGTGACGACGGGCAACACCGCCGAGATCGTGAAGGCGGTGCAAGAGAACAACCTCGACCTCGGCCTCGTGACACTGCCGGCCGCCGGCCGCTCGCTGGAGGTCACGCCGGTGCTCGACGACGAGTTCGTGCTGGTCGCGCCGCGCGATTTCGTGCTGCCGGCCCGCATCACCGCCGTGGCCCTCGCACAACTGCCGGTGCTGGCCTACGAACCGGGCGGCAACACGCGGCGCATCGCCGACGACTGGTTCGCGCGCAGCGGCGTCGCGCTGCGGCCGGTGATGTCGCTGGGCAGCGACGAGGCGATCAAGGAACTGGTGGCGGCCGGTCTCGGCTGCGCGATCCTGACCGGGCTGTCGGCGCGCGACGAACGGCGCAGCGGCACGCTGCAGATCCGCTCGCTGTCGCCGCGCCTGCACCGCACGCTCGCGATCGTCGTGCGGCGCGACAAGAAGCTGCACCGGGCGCTGGCGGAGACGATCGCGGCGCTGAAGCAGCTCGGTGCTTAGCGTGGGGTCGCGACCTGGCGCGCCGACGTCCAGCGCACGCCCCGCTCGGAGATCACGCCGATGACCCACAAGCCCAGCAGGATGCCGCCAGCCGCGGCCAGCTGCGCAGCGCCGGACAGGAGGTGCGCATTCCACAGGAAGGCACTGGTGGCCGCGAGCAGCACCAGGAACAGCAGCCCGGCCGTCACCGCCGCGGCCGTGGACCGGTGGGGGTCGTACTTGCGGCGCGCTGCCAGGTCGAACGGCGGCTTCGGGAAGCGCGCTGCCACGTCGGCCGGCCGCCAGCCCGGCGGCTTGACCCACACCAGCAGCTTGTCGCGCCAGCGCTCGGCGTGCCAGGCGTCCTGCAAGAGGTCCCAGTAGACGTGCAGGTTGGCCCACAGCGGGTTCCAGCTGGCCAGCGGCGTGCGCGTGCCGTAGACGCAGGGCTCGGCATCGTCTTCCTCGATGAAGCTGCCGAACAGCCGGTCCCAGACGATCAGGATGCCGCCATAGTTCCGGTCGAGGTACTTGTCGTTCACGGCATGGTGCACGCGGTGGTTGCTGGGCGCGCAGAACCAGCGGTCGAACCAGCCGAGGCGGCCGATCTGCTGCGTGTGCACCCAGTACTGGTACAGCAGGTCGACCAGCGCGACGACGCCGAACACCAGCGGCGGGAAGCCCAGCACCGCCATCGGCAGGTAGAACAGCCAGCCGAACAGCCAGCCGGTGCTGGTCTGGCGCAGCGCGGTCGACAGGTTGTATTCCTCGCTCTGGTGGTGCACCGCATGCGCGGCCCACAGCACCGCCACGGTGTGGCCGAGCCGGTGGTGCCAGTAGTAGCAGAAATCGTAGACCAGCAGCGCGACCCACCACACCCACACGGCATCCTGCGGCAGGCGCTGCACGCTGAGCGATTCGAAGGCCAGCGCGTAGATGCCGACCATCAGCAGCTTGCTGAAGACGTTCAGCACCTGGCTCATGATGCCCAGGCCGATGCTGTTCAGTGCGTCGGCGGTCACGTAGGTGTTGCGGCGCCGCAGCAGGCCGACGGCGAACTCGATCGCGATCAGCAGCAGGAACAGGGGCGTCGCGAGGACGATGATCTGTGAATCCGTCATGACAGGATCGTGGCGCGTGATGCACGTCGCAACCAGTCGGACGGTCCCGGATTGCGCTGCGCTCCATCCGGGCTACAGATGCGCAGCCCGGATGCCGATCCGCGTCACACCACGCAGCCGCGCGCGTCGACCGCCCACACGCCTTCGACCACCCCGCCCGCGAGCCCGCCGCGCAGTGCGACGTAATGGTCATGCAGGTTGACCGTCGGATCGCAGTGCCCCGGCACCAGCCACACCGTGTCGCCGAGCGCCGGCAATGCATCCCGCCCCGGGTGCAGGATGCCGTGCTCGTCGCCGCCGTTGGCGAACACCAGGTCGCGCTGCCACACGCGCGGCAGGCCGCTGTCGATCGCGTGCGACTTGTGCCCGGCATCGACCACCGCGTGCGAGCTGCCGCGGCTCACCACCTGGCTCTTGATGAACAACGCATGCTCGAACACCGGTGCACCGGGCGTCGGCTGGTTGTCGGCGTAGTCGCGGTCCAGGAACAGGTAGCTGCCCGGCTGCAACTCGCCGTAGACCCCGCTGGCCGCCTCGAACGCGAAGCTGCCGGTGCCGGCCCCGGTGACCAGCGGGCAGGCCACGCCGGCCCCGGTGATCGACGCCTGCGCGGCCCGCGCCAGCGCCACCGCATGGCGGATCGCCGCCTCGCGCTCGTCGGCCGCGCGCAGGTGCTGCGCCTTGCCGTGGTAGGCCTGCAGGCCGGCGAAGCGCAGGCCGTGCGACACCACCTGGTGCGCCAGCGCGCCGGCCGCCGCCGGCGCGACGCCGCAGCGGCCCTGGCCGACGTCGATCTCGACGAACACGTCCAGCATGCTGCCGGCGGCCTTCAGCGCCGCCGCGAGCCGCTCGATGCCGAGCGGCGAATCGACCGCGATCGCGAGCTTGATGCGCGCCGCGAGCGCCGCCACGCGCGCCAGCTTGGCCGCATCGACGATCTCGTTGCTGATGTAGATGTCCGTCACGCCGCCGGCCGCCAGCGCCTCGGCCTCCGACACCTTCTGCACGCACACGCCGACCGCGCCGGCCGCCATCTGCAGCTTCGCGATGTGCGCGCTCTTGTGCATCTTGGCGTGCGGCCGCAGCCGCAGCCGGCGCGCCTGCGCGAAGGCCGCCATCTTGGCGAGGTTGCGCTCCATCGCGTCGAGGTCGAGCACCAGCGCCGGCGTCAGCAGCGCGTCGACCGGGTCACCGGGGTGCGGCAGCGTCATGCGGCATGCCCCACCCGGTCCGCGCCGACGGCGTTGCCGGGATCGTCCAGCGTGGCTTCGTCGAAGTGGTGCGTGTCGTTCCAGCCGACCAGCGTGAAGCCCTCGGGCGTGTACAGCAGCCGGTTGATGCTGGCATTGCCGAGCTGCCACGAGCGCGGCGCCTGCAGGTCGATGCGGGTCGCGGCACGGTACAGGCAGTCCATCACGCCGCCGTGAGCGACCACCGCGATGCTGCGGCCCAGGTGGGCCTCGGCCAGGCGCGACACGGCGCCGATGCAGCGCGCGTACAGCTGGTGCAGGTTCTCGCCGCCCTCGGGGCCGTAGTCGGGGTCGCGCTTGCGCCAGCGCAGGCTCTGCTCGGGCCAGCGCGCCTCGATCTCGGCGAAGGTCCAGCCCTCGAAGATGCCGAAGCTGCGCTCGCGCAGCCCGGGGTCGGCCTGCACCTGCAGGTGGTGCGGCCGCGCGACCGCCTGGGCCGTGGCCAGCGCCCGCTGCAGGTCGCTCGAGAAGACGAGGTCGACCTGCTCGTGCGCCAGCGCCGCGCCCAGCCGGCCGGCCTGCCAGCGGCCCTTGTCGTTCAGCGGGATGTCGGTGTGGCCCTGGATGCGGCCGTCGATGTTCCAGGCGGTCTCGCCATGGCGGATCGCCAGGATTCGGGTCAACTGCATCAGGCCAGCCGCTTGTTCAATGTGTAGGTGCCGGAGTGCGTCGCTTCGGCCAGCACGTGGCGTGCGATGGCCTCGCGCACCTGCGCGCCGGTGAAGCTGCCGTCGACCGGCGTGCGTTGCACGTCCAGCGCGTACAGCGTGAACACGTAGTGGTGCACCAGCGAGTCGTTGAACGGCGGGAACGGGCCGTCGTAGCCGAAGTACTGCCCGGACATCTGGGCATCGCCTGCAAACCAGCCGGTGTAGTCGTTGAGGCCGTGGCGTGCGCCATGCAGCGTCGCCGGGCCGGGCTTGCCGCGCGCCGTGAAGCCGCGGCTGAATTCGCCCTCGCCGATGCGGCTCAGCCCGGCCGGCAGGTCGACCACCACCCAGTGGAAGAAGTCGACGCGCGGCAGGTCGCTCGGCACTTCGCGGTCGGCCTGGTTGACGTCGTCGCCGCGGCTGGGCACATCGAAGTCATGGCAGATCAGCGCCAGCGAGCGCGTGCCGGCCGGCACCTCGCTCCAGGCGAGATGCGGGTTGAGGTTGTCCGAGAACCCGACGCCGCCGGCGCCCTCCAGGCGCCCCGCGGCAAAGCGTGCCGGGATCCGGTCGCCGTTGATCCAGCTGTCGCTCCACAACTTCATGGCTGCTCCTCAAACGCCCCAGGTGATGTCCGCGTCGGCCGACTGCGAGCGCTTCATCATCTCGACCAGCGGCCAGGCGCGCTGGCGCAGCGCGACGCCCTCGCCGGCCGGCAGCTTCTTGCCTTCGGCCGCGGCTTCCTGTTCGGCCTGCCTGCGCGCCGCCTCGTCCTGCGCGATGGCGGCCTCGAGCGCCGCGATCGCCGCCGGCATCTGCCCCGGCTCGATGATGCCCTTGGCGGCAGGCTCCTTGCCGATCAGGCGCAGCACCTGGTCGCCGTTCGGCGCCAGCATGATCACGTCGCCGGCCGCCTTCGACTTGAACTTGTAGATCATCGGTACATGTACTCGCGGTTGAACGGGAACGCCGATTGTGCGCCGCGCATCGCCCCGCGCACCACATTCCCGTCCGGGCGCGCCGCCAGCATCTGGAACAGCGAGATCCAGCCGTGCTCGAAGCACATCGCGCTGCCCGCCAGGTACAGCCGGTAGGCCCGCACCACCGATTCGCCGGTCAGCTCGCGCGCCTTCGCGAGCTGGCTCTCGAGCGCGGCGCTCCAGGCCCACAGCGTGCGCGCGTAGTGCGGGCGCAGGTTCTCGGCGTCCACCGGCTCCAGCGCCGATTCGCTCATCACCTTCAGCACGTGAGACACGTGCAACAGCTCGCCGCCCGGGAAGATGTAGCGCTCGATGAAGTCGCCCATGCCGGCGCCCAGCTGGGCATTGCGCGTGCTGCCGGCGGTGATGCCGTGGTTCATCAGCAGGCCGCCCGGCTTCAGCAGCCGGTGGATCTTGTCGAAGTAGGCCGGCAGCTGCACGTGGCCGACGTGCTCGAACATGCCGACCGACGCGATCTTGTCGTACGGCTCGTCCTCCGGCAGCTCGCGGTAGTCGCGCAGTTCCATCGTGACGCGCCCGCGCAGCCCCGAGTTCTCGATCAGCCGGTTGACGTGCGCATGCTGGTTCTTCGACAGCGTGATGCCGTGCGCCCGCACGCCGTAGTGCTGGGCCGCCCACATCAGCAGGCCGCCCCAGCCGGCGCCGATGTCGAGGAAGCGCTCGCCCTCGCGCAGCATCAGCTTGCGGCAGATGTGGTCGAGCTTGGCCTCCTGCGCCTTCGCGAGCGACAGGCTGCCCTCGCGGAAGTAGGCGCACGAGTAGACGCGGCGCGGGTCCAGCCACAGCGCGTAGAAGTCGTCCGAGACGTCGTAGTGGAACTGGATCTGCTGCGCATCCGCCTCGGTGCTGTGTCGGGCCCGCGAACGCGCCGCGCGCGCGATGTTGCGCCACCAGGCGAGCGGTGCGCCGGTCGGCTCGGAGCGGGTCGGGTCGTCGGGGATCAGCGTGGCGGCGATGGCCATCAGGTCGCGCACCGTGCCGTCGAAGTCGATCCGGCCTTCGACGTAGTCCTGCGCCACCCGGCCGACCTGGCCGCCGGCGATGTGCACCAGCGGGCTCAGTTCGTTCAACCGTATCGTCACCGTCGGTTGGGCATGGCCAAGCCGCTGCCCGCCGGGCAGCACCACCGCCATCGGGACGCCCAGGGCATCAACGCGTTGCTCCAGCGTTCGCTCAAGTGGGTTCATCGGGATCCTCCGCGATGCCCAAATGTAAAAAAAATCCCGAAGCCGCGCTGGCCTCGGTTTTTTTTAAGGGAATGTCGCCGTGTGTCGGCCGGTGTCAACCCGGGATCAGACCGGGTGCACCAGGCGCACCGCCCGCGCCGGCGGTGCATCGCGGCCGAGCCGGCCCTCGAACTGGCCGCTGTCGAGCGCCGGCGCGAACAGGAAGCCCTGGAACTCGTTGCAGCCGGCATCCAGCAGGAACTGGCGCTGCGGCTCGGTCTCGACGCCCTCGGCGATCACGCGCAGGTTCAGCGCGCGGCCGAGCTGGATGATCGCGTTGACGATGGCCACGTCGCTGGCGTCGTCCGGCAGGTTCTTGATGAAGCTGCGGTCGATCTTCAGGCGCCCGATCGGGAAGCGCTTCAGGTAGCCCAGGCTGGAGTAGCCGGTGCCGAAGTCGTCGATCGCCATCTGCACGCCCAATTGCTCCAGCGCCTGCAGCCGCTGCAGCGCGCCGGCGGCGTCGTGGATCAGGATCGATTCGGTGAGCTCCAGCTCGAGCAGCTGCGGCGGCAGGTGCGCCGCCTTCAGCACGCCGGCCACGCGGTCGATGAAGTCGGGCTGCTGGAACTGCAGCGCCGACACGTTGACCGACACCTGCATCTGCAGCCCGTTGGCGCGCCACGCGGCGGCCTGCCGCACGGCCTGCGCCAGCACCCAGTCGCCGATCGCGATGATGAAGCCGCTCTCCTCGGCCACCGGGATGAATTCGGCGGGCGCGACCTCGCCGAGCACCGGGTCGCGCCAGCGGATCAGCGCTTCGGCGCCGACCACCTCGCCGCTCTTCAGGTCGATCTGCGGCTGGTAGTGCAGGCGGAACTGGCCGCGCACCAGCGCCTGGCGCATCGCATGGTCGATCTGCATGTGCGAACGCTGGCCGACGTCCTCGCGCGGCTGGTGGAAGCGGAAGCTGGCGCGGCCGGCTTCCTTCACGCGGTGCATCGCGGCGTCGGCACGGCGCAGCAGGTCGTCGGCGCTGTCCCCGTCGGCCGGGCACAGCGCGATGCCGACGCTGCAGGTGACGGTGAAGCTGACGCTGTCGAGCGTGAACGGCCGCGCCATGCCGTCGATCACGCGGCGCGCGGTGGATTCGGCGGCGGCGGCATCGGCCTGGTGCACCAGCAGCACGAACTCGTCGCCGCCCAGGCGCGCCACCGTGTCGACGTTGCGCAGGCAGTCCTTGATGCGGTCGGTCACCTCCAGCAGCACGCGGTCGCCGACGCCCAGGCCCAGCGTGTCGTTGATCTGCTTGAAGCGGTCGAGGTTGAGCACCATCAGCGCGAACGGATTGCCGCCGCGCTGCGCCATCGCGAGCGCGAACTCGATGCGGTCGGCCAGCAGCCGCCGGTTCGGCAGCCCGGTCAGCGCGTCGGTGTGCGACAGCTCCTCGATGCGCGCGCTGGCGGCCAGCTTGTCGGTGATGTCGCGGAACGAGTACACGCGGCCGATCGGCTGGCCGCGGCTGCACTGCGGCAGCGTCAGGCGTTCCAGCACGCGGCCGGAGTGCAGCCGGAAGACGTCGCTGGTCTGCAGCATCGTCGCTTCCTGGATCGCGGCCAGGCGGCGCTCGTAGTCGGCGCCGTCGACGACGCTGCGGCGCATCCAGTCGCGCACGGCTTCGTCGTTGCGCTGCACCAGCAGCTCTTCGGGCAGGCCCCACAGGCCGGCGAAGCGGTGGTTGAAGCTGCGGATGTGGCCGCCCAGGTCGGTGACCAGGATGCCGTCGGCGGTGGATTCGAGCGTCGCGCGCAGTTCGGCGACGCGGGTCTCGAGTTCGTCTTCGGTGGCGCGCTGCGCGCTGCGGTCGCGGCAGGCCACCAGGTACAACGCCCCGGCGATGCGGCTGACGCGGCGCGTCACCGGCACGGTGCGGCCGTCGAAGCTGCGCACCAGCGTGTCGGAGAAGATGCGGTCGGCCTGGGCCGTCGCGACCTCGCTCCAGAACACCAGGTCTTCCGGCGTCGCGCACAGGTCGGTGGCGCCGCGGCCGCACAGCGATGCCGCCTCGACGCCGAACAGCGCGCCGGCGGCGGCGTTGGCCGCGCGGATGCGCAGCGTGCCGGCATCGACCAGCCAGACGGCATCGAGCAGGCCGTCGATCAGGTCCTGCGTGGGATCGGTCGCCGTCATCTGCGCGGTCAAGCGAGGGCCTCGGCCGCCTCGGTATCGGGCACCTGCTCGGGTTCGAAGAAGTACGCCACGCGGGCGCGCGGCGACAGGTAGATCAGCGAGGTCGTCGGCAGCTGCTGCGGCTTCAGGCTGCGGCGGATGCCCAGGCGCGGCGTCTGCTCCAGGTCGAGGATCAGCGCCTCGTCGCGCGGCACCTTGGCGTCGTGCACCAGCACGCGCGGCTTCAGCGGCCGGGTCGAGTTGACCGACACCACCATCGCGTAGCGGTCGTCGGTGAGCTGCACCGTCGAGCCGGGCGGGTAGACGCCCATCATGCGGATGAAGGCGCCGAGGATGGCGGTGTCGAACTTGGCCTTGCTCTGCGCGAACAGCGTCGACAGCGCCTCGTGCGGCGTCAGTGCGCGCGACGGCACGTGCGGGTTGCACAGGTTGTCGTAGCGGTTGACCAGGGAGACGATGCGCGCCGCGGTGCTCATGCGGTCGCTGTTGAGCTTCTGCGGGAAGCCGCTGCCGTCGGCATGCTCGTGGTGCTGGGCGATCACCAGCGTGGCGCCGGGCTGCAGCCCCATCTTCTTCGCCAGCGTGACGCCGTGCGTCACGTGCTCCTGGTAGAACTGGTTCTCGGCGTGCGTGAAGTGCTCTTCGCGGTGGCGCACCCGGTCGGGCAATTCGATCTTGCCGATGTCGTGCAGCAGCGCGCCGACGCCGACGTCCATCATCTCGGCCTCGGACAGCCCGAAGGTCTTGCCCATCAGCAGCGAGATCACCGCGACGTTGACCGAGTGCAGCGAGGCCTTGTCGCCGATGCCGTCGCTGAGCAGGCGGATGCACATGTCCTGCGCCGACAGCATCTTGTCGACGAAGGCGCGGCTGAGCGCCTCGGTCTGTTCGCGCGCCTGCTGCGGCTTGGCCGGCACCAGGTCGAGCACCTGCTTGCAGGCCCTGGTGGCTTCGGCGAACTGGCGCTCGCAGAGGGCCAGCGACGCGCGCTCGGCGGCCAGCGCCTCGCGGTGGCGGCGGCGCTCGGCGGCTTCGGGGCTTTCGACAGGGACCGCCGGGGCCTCGACCGGCAGCGCCAACGGGGCATCGTTCGCGACCGCGTGCACCGGCGGCGGATCGCTCTTGTCCGGGCTCCAGCGCACGCGCGGCAGCCCCAGGCTGCGGATGGTCGCGATCTGGTCGGTGGTGGTCAGCTTGAAGCTGCTGAGCGGAAACGGATGTGCCATCCAGCCCACGTCGAGATGGACGAACATCCCGATGCGCAGCTCATGAACGTCGATGACCAGGGGAGAGATGGCTTCTTTCATGCGAATGGCGCGCAGACCGGGGCAAAGGTTTGCGCGCTTGCGGGGTTTTCGGCGGATATCGCCGATGACTTGAAGTTCATTATCACGAGGGACACATGTCCTCACACCTGCCAACTCTGACAGGATGCTGTCTGCCGGCCGRACAGTGTGTGACTTTTACCGCTCTATCCGTGTCGACAGCACGATGGCCGAGGTGGTCCGCTCGACGCCATCGAGGGCGCCGATGCGGTCGATCAGCGCGTCCAGCTCGCCGATGGAATGCGCGGCCACGATGGCGATCAGGTCGAACGGCCCGCTGACCGAGTGCAGCACCCGCACCTCGGCGATCTTGCGCAGCGCCGCCTCGATCGCGGCGCTCTGGCGCGGTGCCACGGTGATCAGCACGTGGGCGCGCACCAGGGCCGCCTCCAGTTCGTCCGGCACGACGATGGTGTAGCCGGCAACGACGCGCAGGCGCTCCAGCCGTTCCAGCCGGCTTTGCACCGTGGTGCGCGACAGGTCGAGGCGGCGCGCCAGCTCGGCCGTCGAGGCGCGCGCGTTCTCGCGCAGCAGCGCCAGCAGCAGGTGGTCGGTCTTGTCGAGCGGGGCTTTGATCATTTCGTCGGATTCGTTCGGCGATATGCCGAAATGTGCCCTTCGCTTCGTTGAAGTTCAAGCTGCTTTTTGATGGGCCTGTCCGGAGAATCGCTCTCACTTCCAACCCCTGCGAGACGGACATGAAAGACATCCTGGTGATCGGCGGCGGCAAGATCGGCTCCGTCGTGGGGGCGCTGCTGGCTTCGCCCTCCATTGGCACGCCCGGCGGCGGCGAGCGCTACACCGTCACGGTGGCCGACCGCTCGGCCGCTCAGCTGACCGAGATCGCCACCGAGATGGCCGGCACGCCCGGGCTGTCGACGCTGGTGCTGGACGTCAACGATGCCGAGAAGCTGCGCGCCGCGCTGCGCGGGCGCTTTGCGGTGCTGAGCGCCGCGCCCTACCACCTGACCGCCAAGGTCGCGCAGGCCGCACGCGACACCGGCGTGCACTACCTGGACCTGACCGAGGACGTCGCCAGCACCCGGCGCATCCGCGAACTGGCCGTCGGGGCAGGCACCGCCTTCATCCCGCAGTGCGGCCTGGCGCCCGGCTTCATCTCGATCGTCGCGGCCGACCTGGCACGCGAGTTCGATTCGCTCGACAGCGTGCGCATGCGCGTCGGCGCGCTGCCGGCCTACCCGAGCAATGCGCTGAACTACAACCTCACCTGGAGCACCGAGGGCGTCATCAACGAGTACTGCGAGCCCTGCGAGGCGATCGTCGACGGCGCCGTGCGCGAGGTGCCGGCGCTCGAGGAGCGCGAGGAGTTCTCGCTCGACGGCGTGCTGTACGAGGCCTTCAACACCTCCGGCGGGCTGGGCACGCTGTGCGAGACGCTGGCCGGCAAGGTGCGCACGCTGAACTACCGCACCATCCGCTACCCCGGCCACGCCGCGATCATGAAGGCGCTGCTGCACGACCTGCGGCTGAAGGACCGGCGCGACGTGCTGAAGGACATCCTGGAGCAGGCCGTGCCGTCGACGATGCAGGACGTGGTCATCGTCTTCGTCACCGTGGCCGGCATGAAGGAAGGCCGGCTGGTGCAGAACACCTATGCCCGCAAGATCTACGCGCACCCGCTGGCCGGCCGGCTGCGCAGCGCGATCCAGATCACCACCGCGAGCAGCCTGTGCGCCATCCTCGACATGCTGGCCGCCGGCCAGTTGCCGCAGCAGGGCTTCGTGCGCCAGGAAGACGTCAAGCTGGCGGACTTCCTGGCCAACCGCTTCGGTCGCGTCTACGCCTTGGACGAGTTGGCCAAGGCAGCCTGAACGCATTACACTGTTCCCATACAGAACCTACGTTCGTCCAAAGAACTTTTGAACGCGTTGCCGGTTCGGTGGAGAACAGCATGATCAACAAGCTCTGCGATTCGGTGCAGGCGGCGCTGGCCGGCGTGCCCGACGGTGCGACCGTGATGATCGGCGGCTTCGGCGGGGCCGGGCAGCCGAACGAGCTGATCGACGGCCTGATCGCCCAGGGCGCGCGCGACCTGACCCTGGTCAACAACAACGCCGGCAACGGCGAGACCGGGCTGGCCGCGCTGCTGGCCACCGGCCGCGTGCGCAAGATCATCTGCAGCTTTCCGCGCCAGGTCGATTCGCAGGTGTTCGACGGCCTGTACCGCGCCGGCCGGATCGAGCTCGAGCTGGTGCCGCAGGGCAACCTGGCCGAACGCATCCGCGCGGCCGGCGCCGGCATCGGCGGCTTCTTCACGCCCACCGGCTACGGCACCGAACTCGCGCGCGGCAAGGAGACGCGCGAGATCGACGGCCGCATGTACGTGCTGGAATCGCCGATCCATGCGGACGTGGCGCTGGTCAAGGCCGAGCGCGGCGACCGCTGGGGCAACCTGGTCTACCGCAAGACCGCGCGCAACTTCGGGCCCATCATGGCGATGGCGGCCAAGCTGAGCATCGCGTCGGTGCACGAGGTGGTCGAGCTCGGCGGGCTCGACCCGGAGCACATCGTGACGCCGGGCATCTTCGTGCAGCGCGTCGTGCAGGTGCCGCGCACCAGCACCGGCCCGAGCGGCTTCAAGCAGGCGGCCTGACCATGCAGAAACTCGACCGCACCCAGATGGCCCAACGCGTCGCGCGCGACATCCCCGAAGGCGCCTACGTGAACCTGGGCATCGGCCTGCCGACGCTGGTCGCCAACCACCTGCCGCGCGAGCGCGAGATCTTCCTGCACAGCGAGAACGGCCTGCTCGGCATGGGCCCGGCACCGGCCGAAGGCGACGAGGACCACGACCTGATCAATGCCGGCAAGCAGCCGGTGACGCTGCTGCCGGGCGGTGCGTTCTTCCACCACGCCGACAGCTTCGCGATGATGCGCGGCGGCCACCTGGACATCTGCGTGCTGGGCGCCTTCCAGGTGTCGGCGCGCGGCGACCTGGCGAACTGGCACACCGGTGCGCCCGATGCGATCCCCGCGGTCGGCGGCGCGATGGACCTGGCGATCGGTGCGAAGAAGACCTTCGTGATGATGGAGCACCTGACCAAGTCGGGCGAGAGCAAGATCGTCGCCGAGTGCAGCTACCCGCTGACCGGGGTGGGCTGCGTGAGCCGCATCTACACCGACCTGGCCGTCATCGACGTGACGCCGGCCGGGCTGAAGGTGGTGGAGACTTTCAACGGCCTGCCTTTCGAAGAACTGCAGCGATTGAGCGGTGTGCCGCTCCTGGCCTGATCCTGATCGCCTGACCCTGGGACCCCGACATGAACGAAGCCTTCATCTGCGACGCGATCCGCACGCCCTTCGGCCGCTACGGCGGTGCGCTGTCGTCGGTGCGCACCGACGACCTGGGCGCGATCCCGCTGCGTGCGCTGGTGGAGCGCCACCCGCGCGTCGACTGGGACGCGGTGGGCGACGTGCTGTTCGGCTGCGCCAACCAGGCCGGCGAGGACAACCGCAACGTCGCGCGCATGTCGGCGCTGCTGGCCGGGCTGCCGATCGGCGTGCCGGGCATGACGATCAACCGGCTGTGCGGATCGGGCATGGATGCGGTGGGCAGCGCGGCGCGCGCGATCAAGAGCGGCGAGGCCGGCCTGATGATCGCCGGTGGCGTCGAGAGCATGAGCCGCGCGCCCTTCGTGATGCCCAAGGCCGAGAGCGCCTTCAGCCGCAGCAACGCGATGTACGACACCACCATCGGCTGGCGCTTCGTCAACAAGCTGATGAAGGAGATGCACGGCGTCGACTCGATGCCGGAGACGGCGGAGAACGTGGCCACCGATTTCCGCATCGAGCGCGAGGCGCAGGACCGCATGGCACTGGCCTCGCAGCTGAAGGCGGTGGCGGCGCAGAAGGCCGGCTTCTTCGACGCCGAGATCGTGCCGGTGACGATCGCGCAGAAGAAGGGCGATGCGGTCGTCGTGCAGCAGGACGAGCACCCGCGCGAGACCTCGCTGGAGGCGCTGGCGAAGCTGAAGGGCGTCGTGCGGCCGGACGGCACGGTGACGGCGGGCAATGCGTCGGGGGTCAACGACGGCGCGTGCGCGCTGCTGCTGGCGGACGAGGCATCGGCGGCGCGCCATGGGCTGACGCCGCGGGCGCGCGTGCTGGGCATGGCAACCGCCGGGGTTGCGCCGCGCATCATGGGCATCGGCCCGGCACCGGCGACGCGGCGCGTGCTGGCGCTGACCGGGCTGACGCTGGACCAGATCGACGTGATCGAGCTGAACGAGGCGTTCGCGGCCCAGGGGCTGGCGGTGCTGCGCGACCTGGGGCTGAAGGACGACGATGCGCGCGTCAATCCGAACGGCGGCGCGATCGCGCTGGGGCATCCACTGGGAGCGAGCGGTGCGCGGCTGGTGACGACGGCGGTCAACCAGCTGCACCGCACCGGTGGGCGCTATGCGTTGTGCACGATGTGCATCGGGGTCGGGCAAGGCATCGCGCTGGTGATCGAACGCACGTAGCTCGGATCGGCATCCGGGGCTACAGCTGTTTCTGGATCTCCGAGGCGACGGCCTGCAACGGGATCGTCCTCTCGGCCGCGCCGCGCTTGATCGCTTCCTTCGGCATCCCGAACACGACGCAGCTCTCCTCATCCTGTGCGATCGTGCGCGCGCCGACGTTGCGCATCTCCAGCAACCCGGCCGCGCCGTCATCGCCCATGCCGGTCATGATGACCCCGAGCGCATTCGCCCCCGCGGCCTTCGCGACCGAGCGGAACAGGACGTCCACCGACGGCCGGTGACGGTTCACCAGCGGCCCGTCGATCACCTCGACAAAGTACTGGGCCCCGCTGCGCTTGAGCAGCATGTGCCGCCCGCCCGGCGCGATCAGCGCGCGGCCCGGCAGCACGCGGTCGTTGTGCTCCGCCTCCTTGACCTGGATCTGGCACAGGCTGTCCAGCCGCGCCGCGAACGCCGCGGTGAACTTCTCCGGCATGTGCTGCACGATCACGATGCCCGGCGTCACGCGCGGCAGCGCCGTCAGCACCTCCTCGAGCGCCTGCGTGCCGCCGGTCGACGTGCCCAGCGCGACCACGCGCTCGGTGGTCTGCGTCATCGCCCGCGTGGCCGGCGGCAGGATCACGTCGGCGGTGTTCTTCGCGACCGGCGTCGGTGCCAACGCCGGCCCGGCCGCCAGCCGCCGCACGTTGGCGCGCGCCGCGGCGCGCACCGTGCCGACCAGCTCGTCGGCGCTCGCGCTCAGGAACTGCTTCAGGCCCAGCTTCGGTTTCGTGACGATCGCCACCGCGCCGGCGGCCATCGCCTCCAGCGTGGTCTTCGCACCGCGCTCGGTCAGCGTCGAGCAGATCACCACCGGGGTAGGCTTCTGCTGCATCACCATGCGCAGGAAGGTGATGCCGTCCATGCGCGGCATCTCGACGTCGAGCACGATCACGTCCGGCCAGTCCATCTTCAGGCGCTCGATCGCGAGCACCGGGTCGGCCACCGCGGCCATCACCTCGATGCCCGGTGCGTCTTCCAGCAGGCCGGTCAGCACCTGGCGCACCACCGCCGAATCGTCGATCACCATCACGCGGATGTTGCTCATTGGCTGCCATCCAGCGGCATGGCTGCCGATTCGGGCGTGACCTGGCGCACCCAGACGTCGCCGGTCGACAGGTCGAACACCATCTGCCGGTGGCCGTTGCCGAACAGGTTCTCGGAATGGACGCGGATGCCGTGCGCCAGCAGCAGGTCGCGCGCGGCCTCGCCGTTGCGCCGGCCGATCTGCTGGCCGCCGGCCGGCTGGTCCGGGAACATGGTGCCGCCGCCGAAGATCTTGGCCTCGCACTCGGCCGGCGCGATGCCGCGCTTGTGCAGCTGGCGCAGCATCAGCGCCAGCGCCTCTTCGCCGTAGCGCGCATCCGGCACGCCCTGCTGCGACGGCGAGCGCGCCGCCAGCAGGAAGTGCGACATCGCGCCGACGCGCCGCTGCGGGTGCCACAGCGTGATCGACACGCACGAGCCCAGCAGCGTTCGCATGCGCAGCGGCGCCTCGCCGACCGCGTACTCGCCCGGGTTCAGCACCCGGTCGGTCGGCTCGGCGGCATCGAGGCGGATCGCGGTCCCGGCCATGCGGGCCTCACGGCTTGCGGTAGATCGACGGCGCGACCTGCTGCAGGGCGTTCGTGATGTCGTTCAGGCTCTCGGAGTGCCCGATGCAGAAGTAGCCGCCCGGCTTCAGCGTCTCGAGGATGCGCGCCACCACCTGGCGCTTGGTCTCGCCGTTGAAGTAGATCATCACGTTGCGCAGGAAGATCACGTCGAACGCCGCCAGCCGCGGCAGCGCGGCGTTCAGGTTGATCTGCATGAACTGCACGCGGCTGCGCAGCGCGCGCTCCACCAGCAGCGTGCCCTGCTGCTCGTCGATGCCGCGCAGGCAGAAGCGCTTCAGGTACGCCTGCGGGATCTGCCGGCAACGCTCCATCGGGTAGTGGCCCTGGCGCGCCCGCTGCAGCACGCGGGTGCTGATGTCGGAGCCCATGATTTCCCACGGCGCATCGCCCAGCGCGTCGGCCAGCACCATCGCCATCGTGTAGGCCTCTTCGCCGGTCGAGCTGGCCGCGCTCCAGACGCGCAAGGGCTGCCCGGCGCGCTGCGGCGCTGCCAGCGCCGCCTCGCGCAGCAGCTCGAAGTGCTTGGGCTCGCGGAAGAAGTAGGTCTCGTTGGTGGTCAGCAGGTCGACCGCGGTCTGCACCTCGGCGCCGGCCTGGCCGCTGGTCAGCAGCTTGAAGTACTCGCTGTAGCTGCCCAGGTTGCAGGCCTGCAGCCGCTTGGCCAGCCGGCCGCACACCAGCGCCTTCTTGGCCGACGACAGCGTGATGCCGGCGGCGTCGAAGATGAAGCGCTGGAACAGCCCGAATTCGTTGTCGGAGATCGTGTGCATCGCAGCCACCCGCCCGCCTGGTCAGAAACGCGCGAACTGCGACTCGTCGATGCTGCCGGCGCCGTTCAGGTGCAGCGCGTAGCCGTTGTGGCCGGCACCGTTCGACGCAGCCGGCTTGCGGGCCGCCGGCCTGGCGCCCTTGCCCGCCGGCTTGCGCACCGGCACCGCCACCGGACGCGGCCGGGCTTCGCCCTGGGCCGACAGCTTGAAGAACGACATGGTCTGCTGCAGCTGCTCGGCCTGGCTGCTCATCTCTTCCGAGGTGGCCGCCAGTTCCTCCGAGCTCGACGCGTTCTGCTGCGTCGTCTGGCTCAGCTGGCTCACCGCCGCGTTGATCTGGCTCACCCCCGACGACTGCTCTTCCGACGCCGCCGTGATCTCCTGCACCAGGTCCGAGGTCTTCTTGATGTTCGGCACCATCTGGTCCAGCAACCGGCCCGCCTTCTCGGCCAGCTCCACGCTCGACCCCGCCACCGTGCCGATCTCCTGCGCCGCCACCTGGCTGCGCTCGGCCAGCTTGCGCACCTCGGCCGCCACCACCGCGAAGCCCTTGCCGTGCTCGCCCGCACGTGCCGCCTCGATCGCCGCATTCAGCGCCAGCAAATTCGTCTGGTACGCGATGTCGTCGATGATCCCGATCTTCTGCGCGATCTGCTTCATCGCCGCCACCGTCGCCCTCACCGCCTCGCCGCCTTCGCTGGCCTCGCTGGCCGCCTTCGTGGCCATCCCGTCGGTCACCTTCGCGTTCTCGGTGTTCTGCGAGATCGACGCCGTCATCTGCTCGATCGACGCGCTCGTCTCCTCGACCCCGGCCGCCTGCTCGCTCGACGCCTGCGATAGCGACTGCGCCGTCGCGCTCACCTCTTC